>CAYWLT010000241.1:0-4731 GCA_964459295.1 uncultured Thermodesulfobacteriota bacterium | reverse complement strand
TTTGTCTTGAGCTCCCCGCAGGCGACAAATCCGTCCTTTTCCGGCATCATCACGTCGAGAATAATGAGATCGGGCTTCTCGCTGCAGGCTTTTTGCAGGCCTTCCCGGCCGTTATATGCGTACGCGACGTCATAGCCCGCCATTTCCAGTGCCATTCGGACCATCTTGACTTCACTGGGCTGGTCGTCAATAATCAGGATTTTGGCCTTTCCTTCCGACATACCGTCACCTCCGTGGGTTAGCTGATTTTTTGGGAATCGTATTCGCACCATTCCCAGAGGTCGTCCTTGAGCGCTTCGTAGCGCTCACGCACGTCCTCGTAGGTGCGGGCATTTTCGAGGGCGATGGAAACCTGTTCGATAAAGCCGCCGAGAAAGTCGAGCTCGTTTTGGCTGAACTCCCGCGCCTCCCGGCTGTAAATGCGGATCATGCCGATGACTTCATGTTTCAGCTTCAGGGGGAACGAGAAGATCGCAGCAACGCCTTCCTTCTGCGCCTCAAAGAGATAATCCGCCTGCGGAGCGGTGCTGACATCGACAATGCTCTCCGGCGTTCCGGCCAGCACGGTCGACAGGTAGCGATCCGCGGCAATCGGCCCCTTTTGAAGATACTCAGAACTCAGGCCGGATGCCGCGCATACCTTGAAAAATTCCTTCTTCCGGTCGAGCAGGCTGATGGTGCACCCTTTTACGTCGAACAGCTTGGTTATGCCGGTTACGATGAGGTTCAGCACCTCGCGCAGGTTGAGGGTGGCGTGAATGGTGTTCACCAGCCCGCGAAACTGGGATTCCCGCTCGGACTGCCGCCGCAGGGCGAGCTCGCTGGCAAGCGCCCTGCGAACCGTCGAGAGCAGATCATCGGGGGTAAAGGGCTTGGGCAGGTAATCAAATGCCCCCAGTTTCATGGTGGCGCGGGCGGTATCAACCGAGGCAAACCCGGTGAACATGATCACGGTGATGTCCGGCGCGTGCTGCTTCATCAGCTCCAGGGTCTGCACCCCGTCCATGCCCGGCATTTTAATATCGCTGAGTACCAGGTGGTAGCGCCTCCCCTTGAGCTTCTGCAGCGCCTCCTGCCCGTTCATGGCCGAGTCCACCTCGTAGCCCTGCTCGCCCAGGATCCGGGCGCAGCTCTCGTGAATTATTTTTTCATCGTCCACAACCAGAATGCAGATCCTGTCTTCGGCCATGAAAATTACCTCCTTGCAGCGGGGGGCGCAGCGTGCCGCGGCCTTGCCGGGCCGGGAGCGGCACCTCCTTCATCATGAGCGGTCCTTTAGCGGCGGCGGCAGATCCTTGCGCAGGCTTTCGTAATCCCGCTTCACCTCCTGATAGAGGCGCGCGTTGGTTACCGCAATGCCCGCCTGCTCGGCCAGCTTCTGCAACAGGTCCGACTCCTTTTCATCAAAATGGTGGGCATCCTCGGCATAGGTGCGCAGCACGCCGATAACCGCGTTCTTAACCCTGAGCGGAATGGTAAGCATGGAAACAAACCCCTCGCTGCGCGCCTCGGCCTGATGGGGAATCCGGCCATCGGTGCGGGCGTCGGGGATATACACCGTCCTGCCCTCAAAGGCCTCCTGCATGGCATCGTCCATGGCGTGAGATGTCCGTTCGAGGTAGGCGTTGCTGAGGCCGGAGCTTGCCCTGATCTTGAGCGAACGGGTTTCCGCGTCCAGCAGGTGAACGCTGCAGGCCTTGAACTTGAGCAGATCGACCACGCTTTTTGCGATTAGCGTGAGCACCTCGTTCAGGTTGAGCGATGAGCTGATGGCCGCCGCGGCGTCCCGGTAGGCCTTTTCCAGATGCTTGGTTTCCCGGATGAGCCTTTTCTTCTCCAGCGCCTTGGATACCGCGGTCATTAATTCATCGGGCGTGAAGGGCTTGGGCAAATAGTCAAAGGCGCCCAGCTTCATGGCTTCAACCGCCGTTTCGGTGGTGGAGTATCCGGTGATCATGATGATGCCGATGTCGGGATCGTCATGCTTGATCTTCTTGAGCGCCTCCATGCCGCTGATGCCGGGCATTTTAAGGTCGGTGATCACCAGGTCGAAGGAGGCGTCCGCCAGCCTGCCCAGCCCCTCCTGACCGGTATAGGCGCTTTCCACCGCATAGCCTTCCGGGACGAGAATGCGTCTGCAGCTTTCCTGCACAATTCTTTCGTCGTCGATTACCAGTATGGATGCCCTGCTGTGACTCATGTCCACGACCTCCCCTGCGGATGCCTGCCCCGGTCAGGAGCCCTGCGGTACAGCTTGATTGGTCCCGATGGGCAGTTTGATGATAAAGGTGGTTCCCTTCCCCACGGTGCTCTCGACGGCGATATCACCCTGATGCTTCTGGATGATGCCGTAGCTTATGGCAAGCCCCAATCCGGTTCCCTTCTGGGGGTCCTTGGTGGTGAAAAAGGGGTCAAATATTTTTGTGAGGTGCTCGGGCGCAATGCCGGTGCCGGTATCGGTGATGCGCACTTCCAGGTGATCATGGTCGTGGCTGAGCGAGCTGAGCACGGAAAGGGTGCCTTCCCCGTTCATGGCCTCTGCCGAGTTGAGGGCGATGTTCATGAGCACCTGCTGGATTTGGTTGTCATCGATCCAGATCTGGGGGAGCCGTTCATCGAGCTGTTTCTCGATGCGGATGTTGTGGAAAAGCCACTGGCGTTCCAGAATGGCCAGGGTGCGGGTGATAATCGCGTTGACGCTGCACAGCATCTGCTGGGGCGAGGTCTCGCGGGAAAAATCAAGAATGCCCTTGATAATTTCCTTGCAGCGGGTGGTTTCCCGTATGATGATATCCAGGTCGTTGCGTGACCCCTCATCGGCGATGGTCTTGCGCAGGAGGTGGGAGAAGGTCATGATGCCGGTGAGCGGGTTGTTGAGTTCATGCGCCACCCCGGCGGCAAGCTGCCCCAGCGAGGAAAGCTTTTCGCTCTGAATCAGTTTCGCCTGCGCGGTGGTGAGGTTGCGGTTGGCCTTTTCCAGGTCCTCGCTTCGGCGCAGCAGTTCCTCCTTGGAGGCTTTCAGCGCCCGGGTCATTTTATTGAAGGCGCCGGCGAGCCTTCCCAGCTCATCCTCTGATTCCACCGGGACTTCATACATGAGGTCGCCCTGGGCGATCTTTTCAGTGGCGGTGCCCAGGGTGGCAAGCGGCCGGGTGATGCGGGAGGTGACAAACACCACCGTCAGCAGCGCCATGACGATGCCCAGAAGGGCTACGGCAAAGAAGCCGACCACCAGCTCATTTCTTTTGTTGGTAAATGGCGCCGCAAGTATGCCCGCGGAGAGCATGCCGATGACTTCGTCGCGGATGTTCTTTATGGGTTCGTAGACCGCAATGTACTTGGTCTTCGCGAGATGGGTGCCCCCGATAAATGACTGGCCGTTTTCCAGCACCTTCTCGTAGACCTCGCTGGACGTCCTGGTGCCGATGGCCCGCAGCCCCTCGGCGGTCTGCACATTGGTGGAGATTCTGACATCCCACTGGGTGATGGTGGCGGCGCCGATATCCTTCCCCTTGTACTGCATCCCGCTGTAAACGATATCCTTCATTCGGTCAACCAGGGCATAGTCACGATTGAGGAGATGCGCCCCGTAAAGGATCCCCAGCATTTTTTTCTCGGCGGTAAAGACCGGTACGGCCGCCTTGAGCACCATGCCTGAGGTTTCATGGTCCTTCACCCGGGGTTTTTCCTGAGGGGTGGGGACGAAAACCATGAATGCCTTGTCCACCAGTTCCGGCCCCTCCTTGGCCAGTTCCTCCTTTGACATGATCTCCGTCCCGGAAACCATGCGTTTCTCTCTCAGGGCAATGGCCACGATTTCATCGTTGGACTGGTCATCACCGGAAACATACGGTTCCCGCGACCGCAGCAGCACCTTGCCGCTTGCATCGGTCAGGGTAAAGATGTCCAGATGGTTTTCAATGCGTACCCGTTCCAGCTCGCGCCGCAGCCCGCTGATGTCAGTCGCAATCATGCGGTCATTCAGAAAAAAGCGTTCCGCGGTGAAGCGGATGATGGATTCAATGTCCTTCAGACGCTCCTGGTAGACCATCCAGGCTGAATTGAGGTCAATCTGCACCTTGAGCTGCGCCCCCTTGATGACCTCGTTGGCCAGCATTCTGATGCCCACCAGCGAGGAGGCCAGGCCTACGGTAATCACCACAAAAATGACACTGCAGGCCAGCTTGGATCTTAAGGACAGGTTTTTAAATTGCATGAAAGACATCCTTGCGCGCTAGCGCGCCCGCCCGCCGCTTATGGCCGCCCGGTCACTCTATGGCGCCGAATTTGCAAGCCCGGATGCAGCTCCTGCATTTGGTGCAGATCGACCGGTCGATGAATGCGGGCTGCTTCTTTTTCCATTGAATGGCGTGGGCCGGGCAGGCATTGAAGCAGAGCCCGCACATCCTGCAAATATCCTCCTTTACCCGGAAGCGTATCAGCGCCGGACATATCAGTGCGGGACAGCGCTTTTCCCGGATATGTGTCTCATACTCATCTCTGAAATATCTGATGGTGGAAAGAACCGGGTTCGGGGCGGTCTGGCCCAGACCGCAATGCGAGGTCGCTTGTATATGGCGGGCGAGCTTTTCCAGGAAGGCGATGTCGCCGGGTTCACCGGCCCCCCCGGTTATGGCGGTGAGCTTGTCCAGCATTACTTTAAGGCCCTCCCGGCAGGGAGCGCACTTGCCGCATGATTCGTCCACCGAAAATTCGGTAAAAAATTTAGCC
>CAYWLT010000240.1:0-4751 GCA_964459295.1 uncultured Thermodesulfobacteriota bacterium | reverse complement strand
CTATCACCTGCCATGCTGCATAGGACTTTTGTTCAATTTTTAGAGGAACCCTATAGTCATTGGCGTACCTGGGCACCCAGCCTTTTCCTTTTCCCGGCACAAACACGTCGCCGTAACGGCGGAAGAATTTCTTCTGACCCATGCCGGTGATATACCGGTCAAGGCAATAATTGGAGCAGAAGACCAGATCCTTGATCTCGATGAATTTCATCACGAGATCTTTGTTGCACTGGCTGCAGAGAACAGTGTCCTCGGTCACATAAACTCCTTAGCAGTCTGTAGAAAAAGCAGTCACCGGCTGATACGCTTTGTTGAACGGTATGCGGTTCATGGGGAGGGGCTTGGTAGCCGCAACACAATGATGGTGTTTTTTAACCGCCGGCTCGTGCTACGCATCGGCCTCCATGTTTTCCTGCTTGAATCGACGGGAGATTTTCCAGCGGTTATGGATCCATCCGAGCCAACGGGCAGGATCGCTGCGCACCAGGTTTTCGAGGTAATCATTGTATTGCTGGGTATTGGCGATCAGATCCTGTTCCCGGTTTCCGGTGTTGATCAGCGGGAAGGGCTTGGTAAAAATAATGCGGAACTTCCGGTATCCGCCGTCGCTCTGAATATGGCCGTGAATTACAGCGCAACCGGTCTGCAGGGCAAGCGCTGCGGGGGCGGGGTAGGTTATGGCGGTTCTCCCGAAAAAATTTGCCGGGATCCCCTTTTTGCCTGCATTCTGATCGAACAGGATAACCACCGCATTGCCCTGTCTGAGTTTAGCCAGCACCGGGCGCAGGGCATTCTTGCTGGAGATGAGCTCGAGATGGACGATCTTCTCGCGCGTTTTGATAATATAATCGTTGATGTACCGGTTTTTAAGCGGCTTGTATATGGTTGCCGCGTTACGGATATGAACGCCCAGGGCATAGCTGGCCAGTTCCCAGGGGCCGAAATGGGGCGCGAGGATGATCACGCCCTTCCGCAATTTCAGGGCGTCGTTCACGAATTCAAGATTTTCAATGGTAATATTTTCATACACGTCTTTTTGGGTAAAGATAATCGACTCGACAAATACCTCGCCCAGGTAACTGAACAGGCCGTGGATTACCTTCATGCGCTCCTGATGGCTTAACCCCTCTCCAAACGCAAGCTGGAGATTGGTATAGGCAAGCCTCACCCGTGATTTCAGAAATCGCGAAGTCGCCAGACCGAAGAACCTTCCCACCCGAATGGAAAACGCTACCGGCAGCGTAGTAAGTATACCGCATACAAAACGGAAGAGGAGGTATTCAATCAGATGTTGCATGGGAAAACGTGCCGAAGGGGAAGGTTGTGTCCAATAGCCGTTAAACGCTCATGTCCCGGAAGCGGCCATAAATCATTGGCCATGCGGTTGGATTTCCGCTTGCCCGGGGAAACCGCATGCTTATTCATAGCGCAGGGCGTCTATGGGGTTCATGCGTGACGCCTTCCGCGCGGGATAGAGGCCGAAAAATATGCCGACCCCGCTGGCAAAGAGGAAAGCAATCAGAATCGCGTATAATGAAATGGGAGACGGCCAGCCGGTAAAATAGCTCACCCCCGAGGTTATGCTCATCCCGAAGATGATGCCGATGGTGCCGCCGATCAGGCTGAGCAATACCGCCTCCAGCAGGAATTGCAGCAGTATGTCCTGGGAGGTCGCGCCCACCGAAAGGCGGATGCCGATCTCCTTCGTCCGCTCGGTCACGGACACCAGCATGATGTTCATGATGCCGATGCCGCCCACCAGAAGCGAGATGGAGGCAATGCTGCCGAGCAGCAGCGTCAGGATGCCGGTGATGGTTGAAAAAACGGAGGTCAGATCGGCAAGGTTCCGGACGGTAAAATCATCGTCATCGCCCTTCTTGATCTTATGGCGGTGGCGGAGCAGGTTCTGGATCTGCTCCTGGGCTGCCGCCGTACCTTCCACTGAGACGGCAGATGCCATAATCATGCTGACATGGGTGATGCCGACCAGCCGCTTTTGTGCCGTGGTAAACGGCACAAGAATGGTGTCATCCTGATCCTGGCCGAAGGCGGTCTGCCCCTTGGGTGTCAGCACCCCCACCACCCTGAAGGGCATGCGCTTGATTCTGATTACCTGCCCCACCGGATTCTGCTTCACGAAAAGCTTATCCGCGACCGTCTCGCCCACAATGCAGACCTTGGTGGCCGCCTTCACGTCCTGCGCCGTAAAAAACTCCCCCAGCGCCAGGGGCCAGTTTTTTATCCGCTGGTAATCGGTATCGGCGCCGAGGATGGAGGTGCTCCAGTTCTGATTTTGAAAAACCACCTGCGCGGCAGAGGTCACCAGGGGCGACACCATCTGCACATCGGCACATTCATTCAGTATGGCGTCGGCGTCTTCAGCGATGAGGGTGGTAACCGTTCCATATCCGGTGCGTATGCCCCCCTGGGTGACGCTGCCCGGAAAAATGACCAGCAGATTGGTGCCGAGACCGCTTATCGCCTTTTCAATGGAAATTTGCGCTCCGCTTCCCAGATTGACCAGGGTAATCACCGCGCAGACGCCGATGACCACCCCGAGAACGGTGAGCAGGGATCGGAGCTTGTTTTTCCTAAGCGCTTTCAGCGCCACCCGCACGGTCATTAAGATGTTCATGGCGGATTCACTGATCGCTCACGATGACGCCGTCACGAAAATGGACCTGACGCCTTGCATAGCGCGCGATGTCGGTTTCATGGGTCACCAGGACAATGGTGATTTTGTAGTGGTCATTCAGATTTTTTAAAATCCGCATGATTTCCCCGCCGGTTTGACTGTCCAGGTTTCCCGTCGGCTCATCGGCCAGGATGAGGGGAGGGGTATTGACCAGCGCCCGTGCAATGGCGACCCTTTGCTGTTCGCCGCCGGAGAGCTGGTTCGGGAAATTGCGCATCTTGTCCTTCAGTCCCACCCGCTCCAGCGCGTCTGCCGCGCGCCGATACCGGGTCGACGCATTGACTTTTGAGTAGAGGATGGGAAGCTCAACATTATCCAGGGCGCTGGTGCGGGGGAGCAGATTAAAGTTCTGGAAGATGAAGCCGATTTTCTGATTCCGTATCCCCGCCAACTGTTTCTGGCTGAGGGAGGAAATCTCCACCCCCTGCAGAAACAGTCTGCCCCGGGTGGGGACATCCAGGCACCCGAGCAGGTTCATGAAGGTTGACTTTCCCGAACCCGACGGGCCCATGATGGCGACAAAGTCACCGGCTGCCATCTCGAGCGATACCCCCTTGAGGGCGTGAACCTGGATGTCGCTGGTCACCTGGTAGATTTTGTGCAGCTGGTCGGCGCAGACGAAAGCGGCCATAATGAAAACTATCCACACACAATGGTTGTTTCAGCGGGAGCGCATTCATGAGCGGCGCAATCGCGGCACAAAGCCGCTCCCACCGGTTCTCTGCATAGCTGCGAGACGCCGTTATTGCCTGAAACCGAATTTGAAGCCGCGGGATTCGTGTGCCTGTTTCCACTCACTGCGGTATCCGACTATCACCGCTTCACCTCCGCGCAGGGTCCCATTGACTATCTCGGTGAAGCGGCCGTCGGATATCCCGGTCTTGATGAGCTGCGGCTTTACTTCTCCGCCCGGGTCATCCACCCAGATTCGCTGCAGCAGATCGGAAGGAATGTCCGGATTGCCCGGCTCCGGCCCGTTTTTGGTTTCATGCCGGAGCACATCCCGGTCTTCCGCATCAGCCTTAAAGCGCAACGCCGCGGTGGAAACGCGCAGGACATTTTTTTTCTCGCTGGTAATGACCGAAACGGTGGCGGTCATTCCCGGCCGCAGGCTCAGATCGGGATTGCTTACCTCGACCACCGTTGCATAGGTTACCACATTCTGCTCTTCTTTCGGCGCGAAACGTATCTGCGAGACTTTGCCCTGGAACACCCGATCGGGAAATGCGTCCACGGTGAAAAGCACCTTCTGGTCCAGCTGCACCTTGCCGATATCCGCTTCATCCACCGAGGCCTCAACCTGCATTTTGGTCAAGTCCTGGGCAATGAGGAAAAGGTCCGGCGTTTGAAAGCTGGCAATCACCGTCTGGCCGACGTCACAATTGCGGGAAATCACGATGCCGTCAACCGGCGAGTAAATGGAGGTATGCTCCAGGTCAACCTTTGACGCATTGAGAAGCGCCTGGGCCTGCGCTTCCCGGGCCAGGGCGGCATTGAACGATGCCCCGGCCGCGTTACATGTGGTTTCGGCCATTTCCAGTTCCCGTTCCGAAGCCACCAGCTCCCTGCTCAAATTTTTGATTCTTCTCAGGCTGCTTTCCGCGTCGGCAAGGGCAATCTTTGCCTCCTGCCTCTGGGCCTGGGCCAGCTTATAGTTGGCGTCATTCTGCGCCACCCTGCTCTGATAAATGTCCGTTTCCAGCTGGGCGATGAGCTGGCCTTTTTCGACCCGGGAATTAAAGTCGGCGAAGATCTTTTCTATCCGGCCCGACACCTGGCTGCCGACCTTGACGGTGATTACCGGGTTAATGGTTCCGGTGGCGGCAATCTTTTCAATAATGTCCCCGCGGTCGACCGCCCGGGTTTCATATTTGCTTTTGCCGGTGTCTTCTCTAAGAAGGAAAAATCCGCCCACGCACAGAACGAACAGAACACCGGTCGCGATTGCCATCATTTTATTCACAAACAGACTCCCTGTGCGCCAGAATGCATGCCGGCAGCGACACAAAGCCGGTTGAAGGAAAACAGTGTGTCGGGGTCGCCTCGGCCGCTCATC
>CAYWLT010000239.1:0-4785 GCA_964459295.1 uncultured Thermodesulfobacteriota bacterium | reverse complement strand
GCGAAGGGTTCAGAATGACAATAACGGAAATTTCTTCATTATGACACAGTCTCCGGTGGGGCAAGGGGATTTATGGTTCTATCCTCTCTTTAGTATTATGAAGAAAGCATAATTAGACTCCCTCTCCCCTCGGCGGGAGAGGGATGGGGTGAGGTGGAAATATATTGAGGGTACCTCTAAAAATTCACCATACAACCTCTTTCTGTCATTCCCGCGAAAGCGGGAATCCATAAAATCAAACACATGGATTCCCCGATCAAGTCGGGGAATGACAAGAAAATGAATAATTAGAGGTTCCCTTAAGATTTAAGACATTTAATTAGTAGCGCAATTGAACGACAAATCACTTCCGACAATTGAAAGCCGGGCAGCATGGCAAAAACCAATAACTCAAAGCAACAAAACAATCCCTCCGCGCGACTTCCCCTGGAGGTGATCAAACGGATTCGCCGGATCCACATACAGAGCAACTGCCTGGTCAACGACGTCCTGGCGGGGGAATACGAAAGCGCCTTCCGCGGCCGGGGAATGGAATTCGAGGAGGTCCGCGAGTACCAGCCCGGCGACGATGTGCGGGACATCGACTGGAACGTGACCGCCCGCATGGGCCATCCCTACGTGAAGGTGTACCGCGAGGAGCGTGAACTGACCATACTGCTGCTGGTTGACGTCAGCGGGTCCGGCCAATTCGGTTCCGGCGCGCAGCTTAAAAACGATCTCAGCGCGGAACTTGCCGCCGTGCTCGCCTATGCCGCGGTCAAGAATAGCGACAAGGTCGGGCTGATCATCTTCAGCGATATCATCGAGAAATTCATCCCGCCCCAAAAGGGCAGAAACCACGTGTGGCGCGTCATCCGGGAGGTGCTCGAACACCGCCCCCGGAGCAAAAAGACCGATATCAGCGCCGCGCTCGACTTTCTCAACCGGATCACCAGGCGCAGGGTCATTGCCTTTCTTATCTCCGACTTTATCGCGCGGGACTACGAAAGGCTGCTCCGGATCACCAATAAAAAGCATGACCTCATCGCCATCTCCATCACCGACCCGCGCGAACGGGAAATCCCCCCGGTCGGGCTGGTGGAACTGGTGGATGCCGAGACCGGGGAGACACGGCTGATTGACACCGGCGAGGCCGCATTTCGCCGGGATTTCAGCGCGGGCGCGGCGCGCCGGGCGGGCGAGTACCGGGAAATCTTCCGCCGCTGCAGCGTGGACCACATCCCGCTCATCACCGATCAGCCTTACATTCACGCGCTCATGAAGTTTTTCAGGATGCGGGAGAAAAGGCTGTAAACAGGCGGAGCGCGGAAAACCTGCACCGGTGATTGCCGGGAAGGAACCTGTTCGATAATGAGACGACGATTTCTTATAGCGGCGTGGTTCGCCATCATGCTTCCCTGCTGCGAAAGCCGGCAGGCCGGCACTCCGCTTGAAAAGGAGGCGGTGCCGCCGGTGGAGGTGAAGGCGGAGGTGGACAAGGCGACCGCCACCACCGGGGACCTGATCCGCTATACCCTCTCCGCTGCCAGCAATCCCTCCATCAGAGTGGAGCTGCCGGAGATGGGCTCGCGGATCGCCGGCCTGCGGATTGTGGATATGGGCCGGAAGGAACCCGGGGAGAAGGAAGGCCGCAGCTATGCGGAAAAGTGGTACCAGCTCAAGGCGGACCTCATCGGATCGTACATTATCCCCGGCGCGGTCTTCCTTTCCTATAATGACAAGGGGGAACAGAAGGAGTACAAAACCGCCCAGATTTTCATCGAGGTTAAATCAGTCATGGATAACGCGGCCGCCGCCACGGACATCAAGGAGATTAAGCCGCTCGAGACCATCAAGCGGGACTACACCGCTATCGTTTTCTACTCCCTGGCTGGCGCCGCGCTTCTTGCCCTGATACTGGGGGGAATCTTCTGGTACCGTTTTAAATATAAAAAGGCCGCGGTGACCCCGCCCCGGCCCGCCCACGCACTGGCGCTTGAAGAGCTCGAAGGGCTCAGGAAAGAGGGACTGATTGAAAAGGGAATCTATCAGGAGTACTACTTCAGGTTTTCCGAGATTTTTCGAAGATACCTGGAGAGACGTTTTCATTTTCCCGCGGTGGAACGAACCACCGAAGAAATTCTGCCTGTCCTCTCCGGCCTGGACGGGTTCGAGGACAGGGTGCGCAGCGGGGCGCGCTCCTTGATCTTGCAGGCGGACCTGGTAAAATTTGCCCGGCATGTCCCGACCAACCAGGAGGCCGAGCAGGAGTACCGGCATGCGGTGTCATTCATCAATGAAACCAAGGAAGCGCCGGCGTCACCAACCCAACCGGCATAGCGTCGCATGATCCGATTTGAAGATCCCTGGTTATTCAGCTTTCTCGTGCTGATTCCGCTCACGCTCTATTACCACTGGAAAGGGCGGGGCCGGAACAGCATACGGTTTTCTTCGCTGGATACCATCAAGCAGCTCCCGCAACCCCGGATGGTCTTCTTCCGGCATCTGCCGGCGGCGCTGCGCTGCCTGGTCATCGCGCTGCTGGCAACCGCCCTGGCGCGTCCGCAGTCGGGCATCACCACAACCGCAGTGCTCACCGAGGGTATCGACATCATGCTCTGCCTTGACACCTCGGGCAGCATGCAGGCGCTGGACTTTACCTGGAAAGGCGAACGGCAAAACCGCCTGCAGGTAGTGAAGCGGGTGGTCAGCGACTTCATCCAGGGCAGAACCAATGATCGCATCGGCATGGTGGTGTACGGTGCTGAGGCATTTACCCAATGCCCGCTGACCCTTGACTACGGCGTGCTGCTCAGCTTTCTCGACCGGGTGGATATCGGCATGGCCGGGGACACCACCGCCATCGGTTCGGCGCTGGCCACCTGCGTAAAGCGGCTGAAGGATCTCAAGGGGAAATCAAAGGTGGTCATACTGCTGTCCGACGGCCGCAACAACGCCGGCAGCATCGACCCGGAAACCGCGGCCGGGATGGCAAGCACCTTCGGCATCAAGGTCTATACCATCGGCGTGGGCACCGAAGGAGAGGTCCCCTTTCTGGCCGACACCATTTTCGGCAAACGGTACGTATACCAGCGGGTGGACCTGGACGAGGCCATTTTACAAATGATTGCCTCCCGCACCGGCGGAACCTATTTCAAGGCAACCAATACCGAGGCCCTGGCCGAGATTTACCGGCAGATCGACCGGATGGAAAAGACCACGGTTGAAACCAAGGAATATACCGAATACAAGGAGCTGTTTCACCCGTTTATTCTGGGCGGCCTGGCCTTGCTGTTGCTCGAGGTGGCGCTGACCAACACGCGTTTGAGAAGAATACCCTGAGGCTGAAAAAACAACTGGGAAATTCCATATCGATTAATCACGAAATACACAATATGGAGGAACGCACTCCGTCGGATCAACTTATGATACTCGGCCACGACGGAGCGTGGCCCTCCATCAATACCGGTCATCCTGCGACTTGATCGCAGGATCCAATAAAAAATACGGACTGGATTCTGCAGTCGAGCCGCAGAATGACTCGCCGGTGCATTACCTGGATCACCCCGTTTGCCGGGATGACACCCAATGAAAGGGAAAATCAGATACCCTATGCGATTCGGCAATCTGAACTACCTGTTTCTGCTGTGGATAATCCCCCTTTTAATTGCCTTCTACCTCTACGCCTTTCGCAGCAGGGAGCGGCGGCTGGCCGCCTTTTGCGGGAAGCATCTGCTTCCCAGCCTGCTGCCTGATCACCACAGGGGAAGAAGAAGAATCAAGGCGCTTCTGATCCTGGGAGGCATTGTCTGCGGCATCGTCGCCCTGACCCGGCCCCAGTGGGGCTTTCACTGGGAGGATATCAAACGGACAGGCGTGGATATCATGGTGGCCATCGATGTGTCGGAGAGCATGCTGGCGGAAGATGTAAAGCCGAACCGGCTGGAACGGGCCAAGCGCGAGGTGTATGATCTGATTGACATGTTGGAAGGGGACCGCATCGGATTGATCGCCTTCGCCGGCACCAGCTTTGTACATTGCCCGCTTACCCTTGACTACGGCGCCTGCAAGATGTTTCTTGAATACATCGAGCCCGACCTCATTCCGGTTCCCGGCACCGCGCTGGCCGATGCCATCCGGAATGCCATCAAGGCCTTCAATACCAGGGAGCGCAAGTCAAAGGCCCTCATCCTTATCACCGACGGTGAAGATCATGAAGGGGCGCCGCTGGAGGCCGCCCGGGAAGCAAAGCAAGAGTGCATAAAGATTTTCTCCATCGGGGTCGGCCAGGAGGGCGGTGCGCCCATCCCCCTGCCCGACGGCTCCGGCGGCTTTAAGAAAGACCGGCGGGGGGACATGATCATCTCCCATCTGGATGAGGCCACCCTGCAGAAAATCGCCCTGGAAACGGAAGGAAGTTACGTGCGCTCGGTGACCGGCGACATGGACCTGGATAAAATTTACCGGGTGGATATCAAGCAGCACATCGAAGGAAAGGAGTTGAGCAGCACCCGCCGGCGAAGATGGGAACACCGGTTTCAATGGTTTGTGTGCGCTGCGCTGCTCCTGATCGCCGGCGAGTTTTTCGTCAGCGAGCGCGGGAAACAAACCAAACCTGTGTGAAATGTATCACCCGGAAATGTTGACGAGCAGTAGAACCGGCTTTACCTCGTGAATACACTGCTTTTATGATGCATCAAGCAAAACTGTCATTGCAAGTAGTCCCGCTTAAAAAAATCTCCTCCCCCTTGAGAGACTGTGTCATAATGTCATTCTGAGGCTGCAGCCGAAGAATCTCCATTTTCA
>CAYWLT010000238.1:0-4796 GCA_964459295.1 uncultured Thermodesulfobacteriota bacterium | reverse complement strand
TACCCGAATTTGTGAGACTTGCCTTTTTCTTTTTTTAAAACGTGATTAACCATCTCAAGCATAAGGTCTGAGGCGCAAGCCGAAGAATCTCCATTTGCCACATTGAAAAACGAGATCCTTCGCTTTGCTCAGGATGACAGCACAGGAGTTTGTCACCCTGCGATGCAGGAGCTGTCACTTTGGGTTAATTCATAATTTATAATTCGTAATTCATAATTGTTTTCTCCCTGTACCTATGCGGGTCGAATCAATACTGGAGAAAATTGTACCGGCCCAATACTATCCCCGCGTGGAACGGATGTACCTGAAGCGAAGGGGCATACGATATTGGGGCTGGAAACATACCTGTCCCTGCTGCAACGGTCATTTCCGCACCTTCGTGCCCTGGGGGACTAAGCCCGTGCAAATTGCCTGTCCACGATGCTATTCAGTTGCGCGATACCGGCTCCTCTACTTATATTTGAGAAATAAAACAGGCTTTTTCAAAGACAATCTCAAAGTCCTTGACATAGCGCCCACACAGTATTTTCAGGAGATGTGCAAAGGCCTTCACAATATTGATTATATCAGCGCCGACATCTCGTCTCCCCTGGCCATGCTCAGGATGGATCTTACCGCCATCGCGCTTACCGAAAATCAATTTGATTGCATCATCTGCTATCATGTTCTCGAACATATCCCTGACGATGCAAAGGCAATGGCAGAGCTATTCAGGGTTTTAAAACCCGGCGGATGGGCGATCCTGCAAACGCCGGTTGATCATAGCCGGGACACAACCTATGAAGATGCGGCCATTACAGACCCTGATGCACGGGAGCGCGCTTTTAACCAGTGTGATCATGTGAGGATATATGGAAGGGATTACAAGGACCGGCTTGAGCGGGCGGGTTTTACGGTGAAAGTGGATGATTATTTGGAAGAATTGGGAGAGGCCGCAATAGAAAGATACGTTCTGCTGAACGATGAAAAAATCTACCTGTGTACAAAGCCAGTTTGTACGGATGCAGTTAGCTTGTCATCCTGAACCCTTCGCTTCACTCAGAACAGGTTCCACGAAGGATATGATTTTACTTTCTTCCGGGTGCGCAATGACCGTCACCATCATCATACGTTCAAGGAATGACGCACAGATTATCGAGAGGACCCTCAGGGGTGTCTTTGAGCAATCGCTGCGGGACTTTGAAGTAATCAATTTTGACAACGCCTCCACCGACGGGACGGTTGAAACCATAAAGCGGTTTCAAACAAGGATTGTTCCTGTCCCGGACGGAGCCTATGTGCCCGGCAGGGTATTGAACCAGGCGGCCGAGCTGAGCGCGTCGGAGATTATTGTTTTCTTAAACTCGGATTGTGTGCCGGTTAACCAATACTGGCTGGATAACCTGGTCAAGCCTTTTGAGGATCCCGCTGTGGGAGCGGTATTTTCGAGGCAGATAGCAGGGCCGGGCTCCCTCCCCATCATCAGGCTCGATACGGAAAGGGCCTTTGGAGACGGAAACGAGCACAAAAAGTGGGAACATTTTTTCTCCATGGCCGGAAGCGCCATCAGGAAAAGCGTGTGGATCAACGAGCGTTTCGATGAAAGCATGCTGATCAGCGAAGATCTAGAATGGTCATACCGGATCAGAAAAGAAGGCCATACCGTTATCTACGCGAATGATTCTGTTGTGGAACACCATCACACTTATTCAATGAGGGAACTCTATTACCGTCATGTCAAAGAGGGAATTGACAGTGTAAAGATATTCGCCAAGGATGGTTCAACGATAGACATGTTCATAGACGAGTTTCTCTACCCGCTGGCGTATACCATTGCGCGCGACATCCCTACCTTACTAAAAGACTTTGGATGGAAGACTGTTTTGACCATGCCGGTATATCGGCTGGTTCTGTTCTGGGGAAGGTTTCAGGGTGTGAAAAAAGCTTTAGATGCAGGGGTCAAGGATTCTGGGGTTCTAGGGTTCAAGTGAAAAACTCAAGGGGTCAAGGGTTCTAGGGTTCTAGGGTTCGAGGCTTCTAGGTAACATGTAAATGGCTCAAGAAGTCAAGGGTGTATTCTATTTCGGATTTTGGATTGCGGATTTTGGATTTATTTTTCTCGAACCCTTGGACCCTTGACCCCTCGAACCCTTTGGTCAGAAAACGTCAAACTAACATCAAAGCCTAAAGGTGAGGTTGTATAACCCAACCTCCTAAGTAAAGCATCCCATGAGAATCCTGCACGTAGACTACGGATTTGATTACCCTTTTCCGGGAGGGGAACAGAAGCGGGTATTTGAGGAGTGCCGCAGGCTGGCCCAAACCGATGACCTGCTTCTGGCCTACTCTTCATCCTACACCGACTGGCGAGGCTCGAAAAAGGAATTTGACCCGAAAAGCATTCCCTTTCAGACCGTCAGCCTGGACATCAGGGAAATATACCAGCCGTGGCGGCGAAACCTGGCCCGCACGCTCCTCATGCCGGTCAGGAAAGATGTCGCAAAACCCATCATAGATACCATCAGGAGCTTCAAGCCTGATATTGTTCACCTCCATGCCGGCGGCGGCCGGTCCCTTATAAACGCGGTTTACGCAGCAAAAGCAACCAATACACCGCTTGTGCTGATGATGCATAACCATTGGCCGCTCTGTGCCGCCATCGGCTACTTTGATTTTACGGCAAAGACATTCTGCAAAGATGTGGTGGTGTGCGGCCGATGCTTAAACGAGCGATTCAAGACCGCCGTCTCTTTTTTCTACAGAAACCGGTTTGCGCGCTATGTGCTGCAGCATGTGGATCACTACATCGGTTACACTGACTTCACCAAATCGCTGCTTGTGAAAGCAGGGATAGCCCCTGATAAAGTTACGGTCATCCCGCCCGGGATCGAAAACGTGACCATAAATAATGGGGCGGATTTCAGCCAAAGAAAATATATCGTCTTTTCCGGGAGGGTCTCCGCCGAAAAAGGGCCGGATATTTTTGTGAAAACGGCAAGACATTACGCGGACAGGCATGATCTTGAGTTCCTTGTGATCGGTGACGGCACATTCAGGGCGGAGGCAGAAAGCATCATCAGGGCATACGGATTAAAGAATATCACCTTTGCCGGCTGGCTCGAAGACCGGAAGAAGTATTTTGATTTGCTGAGCCGCGCGAAGGCGCTTATTGTCCCCTCCCTCTGGATTGAGACCTTCGGCATCATCCTGCTTGATGCCTTCCAGTGCGGTGTGCCGGTCATCGCCTCAAACCGCGGCGGGCCGGCCCTGGTGGTTGAAAACGGCACGCACGGATTCGTGGTCGAGCCCACCGTGCCGGAAATCGTGTCCAGGCTGGATGCACTCGTTAACGATCAAGCGCTCTGGGAAAGGATGAGCAGGGCATGTCTTGATTATGATTTCAGTCAATATAGCTGGGACAGCAACGCGGAAAAGTTAAGGAACCTTTATCGCCAGGTGATTGACAGTTGACAGTTTTCAGTTCACAGTTGACAGGAAGTCCACGGACGACGGTCCACAGAAAAATGTAGGGGCAACCCCCTGTGGTTGCCCTGAATCCGGGCTGGCACAAGGGTCTGCCCCTACGACAAAAATGATCAGCCCCTTGCTATATACGCAGGCTAAAGCCTGCGGCTACGGCATCGGAAATTGAAGTTTGCACTGTAAACTGTCAACTGCAAACCGGCAGCTGTTTAACCGGAAACCTGTAACTTGTAACCTGTAACACGCACCATGCAGCCACCGCCCGTCTCCATTAACATATTTAAAAATTCCGTCTGGAACCTAATCCTGTTCGTGATCCAGGGCGTGACTGGCCTGGCAATGTCCATCCTCATCGCCCGGTATCTTGGACCGGAACTGATGGGTGAGTACAGCTACGTTATCTGGCTCATCGGCATCATATCCCTGGTAATAAGCCTGGGGTTGCCCAACGCCATAACCAAATTCCTCTCGGAACTGATGGGCAGCGAGGACAAGGCACACGCAAACATAATCTATGCCACTTTGCTTCAGCTTCAATTCATCATCGCTATTGCCGTTTCCATCATCTTAATCCTGCTCTTTTATTGCAATCTTCTGCCGGACAGAAAGCACTATTATCTTATCGCCTTTTTATCGCTCGTCCCTGTCTGCATGAGCGCCTTTCTGACCGCGGCCTTCCAGGGACTGCAAAATTTCAGGATCATCTCTATTGTGGGAAGCGGCACAAGCCTGTTGCAAACAGCTCTGGTTGTCCTGTGTATCAAGCTGGATGCCGGCATTATGGGATTGATAGCTGTCCTGCTCATCGGCGGATTGATTCAGACCCTGATATTGCTCAAGAGCACCAATCTCGTGCTTGATTTTACCGGATGGCTGAAAATACCAAAAAAGCTCAGGGACAATGTCGCGCGCTATTCTCTGCACGTGTACTGGACGATCCTACTGAGCATGATTGTCTGGCAGAAATCGGAGATATTTTTCCTCAAGATGTATTCTACCTCTGAGGCCATCGCCTTTTACAGCATCGCCTTCAACACCGTGATGATACTGACCACGCTGGCTTCGCTTTTCGCCGCGGTTATTTTCCCGGTATTGTCTAATTTTCATGGGGCGGGATACACCCAAGGCGTTCAAAATATCTATGCCAAGTCAATTAAGGCGGTGATTATCTTCTATCTTCCTCTGTGCATATGCTTCATTGCAACCGCGAAGCCGCTCGTTGTGCTCATGTACTCTGCAGAATACATCGCGGTCTATCCCCTGCTGATAATCATGGTGGTGAGCGCAATGTTTTCCGCCCTGGGCATTATCTTTGCCAATGTGATTCTCGCCGT
>CAYWLT010000237.1:0-4808 GCA_964459295.1 uncultured Thermodesulfobacteriota bacterium | reverse complement strand
ACCGTGGCCATGGGCTCACGGCTGCACAGCCCGGCGCACCCGGAGGTGGTGACGATGACATCCCGGACCTGGCGCTTGGCAATCTCATCCATGAAGGCGCCCATGACCGCCCGCGCCCCGGACGCGATGCCGCAGGTCCCCATGTGGACGGTTATCTTGACGCGCTGGCCGCCTTCCCGGAGGGTGGTCGCGTTTTTTGCTTCCTCCTTGATCCGTTTCAAATCGTCGAGCGTCAGTTTCGGCATAGTTCATCTCTCCTGCGCACAGCGCTTGCTAATAGTTTTTCTTGATGGCGTCCAACGCCGTCGCCGGCTCCAGCAGGCCATAGGTGTCGTCACCTACCATCATCGCCGGCGCCAGGCCGCAACATCCGATGCAGCGCACCCCTTCCAGGGAAAATTTCATGTCCGGCGTGACTTCGCCCTCGTGAATGCCCAGCTCCTGCTGCATCCGCTTGTAAATTTCCTCGCCCCGCTTGACAAAGCAGGCGGTCCCCAGGCAGACGCGGATATTGTACTTGCCCCGCGGCTTCATGGTAAAAAAGGAGTAGAAGGAAACCACCCCGTATACCTGGCTGGGCGATATGTTCAGTCCCTCGGCGATTCTGCGCTGCACCTCGGCAGGCAGAAAGCCGCACACCTCCTGGCTCTGCTGGAGAACCGGGATGAGCGAACCGGACTTGCCGACGTACTCGGCAATGATGTGATCCACCTTTTCCCACTGCTCCGCGGTTATCTCCACCCTCGCTTCCGGCTGTTTCTCCGCTGCTTCTGCGCTCATTACTGGGAACACCTCCGCCCTGGGCACCGTAAGGTCTTATCCTGAAAGATCCGCAAGACACCCAGATTAAATAAGTTGTGCTACAAGCCGCCCCAACCCATGAACATGGTTCATTGCACGCCCAGGCCAGACAGACCCTCCTCAAGATCGCCCCTGATTAGCTGGACCACCCGGGGATCGGAAACCGGAACGTCGCCCAGCTCCTTTTTGATCGCCTCGGTGTCGAGGCTGTAAACGCGGTCATCCCGGCGATGGCGGTAATAAAAGCTGATCCCGGGGTTGCCGGCGATAAGGGTAATCAGGGTGTCCGTTATGCTTCCCCAGGGCTTGCGATCGATATGGCTTGCCTGAAAGGTACCGGTCAGCCTTGTCCCCCGGCCGGGCTCGGAGTCTATGCTCACCTCTCCATTGCACGCCCGCGCCGCCTGGGCAAAAAGCGATAATCCCAGGCCCACTTTTCTGGTCGTCCGCGTGGTCGCGAAAGGGTCCAGCGCCCGGTCGGCCATCTCCCTGCTCATGCCCCTGCCGTCATCGGCAATCTCTATGGTCAGCCGATCCCTGCCGCTCTCCTCATCAATCCTGATCTCGATCCGCCTTGCCCCGGCGGTGATTGAGTTCTCGGCGAGGTCCAGAATATGGAGGGAGAAATCCTGCACGTTATCCCCGCACCCCGAGAACCTTTCTGCCCTCCCTCCCGGCAAGCGCCAGCTTCACTTCGTCGATGCCCGCGTCTTCCATCAGAAATTCGGTTGAACTGCTGCCGATCCCGTCAAGCGAGTGGGCATCCGATGAACCGATGAAGGGAAGATGATCCAGTCCGGGAAACCGCTGACGCGCCTCATCCACGCCGGTGGCCGGAGAAACTTCCAGGGCATCCAGCGCCAGCCCCGGCGGAACAAAACCAAGCTGGCTCATGATGCTGTACGCCTCACGATCAATATGCGAGGCAACGGCAATGCCGCCGCGGGAATGAATGAGATCAACCACCGCTTCCAGGGAAAGCGTCGTTGCCCCGATCAGCAATTTCTTATTGAAGGAAACGACCTCCTCCTGTTCGTTGACCACCACCTGACAGCCGAAGGCCTTTTCATCGTTTTCGCCGGGAAGGTGCTCATACACAACCGTCTGCACCTCGAAGGCGCGCGAAGCCGAACCAAAAAGGCCCAGAATATGAATCTCTTCCCGGGTGGCTATCTCCATTCCCGCCAGCACCGCCAGCCCGGCGGCCGCGGCCGCCTTTTGCAGGGCAGGCACATTCTCACAGGAGTTGTGGTCGCACACCGCAATCAGGTTTAAACCCGCCTCCACCGAACGCCGCACTATGGCACGAGGCGACATCTCGACAACCTCGGTGCAGGGAGAAAGGATGGAATGGATATGCAAATCCGCCCGATATGCCCTGAGCATCACCTCATTCCGGAAACGCCGAGGCCGTGTAACCTGCCGACGAACTCAAAGGTCTGCAGTCCGGTGACCATGAGCGGGATGCCTTCCTGCAGGGCCTTTTCCACCGTTTGCGCCTCGGGGCTTCTGCCCTGAACGATGACGATACCGGCCATGCCCTTGAGGGAGGCGACGGCGATGATGTTGGGATGGGCCTGCAGGGTCACCCAGATATCGCCCTCCCGGCTGTTGGCCATGACATCGCTTAAGAGGTCGCTCGCGTATCCCCCGGCCACCTCCCGGTCCAGGTTCTCCCCGGCCGCCACCACCTGCAGTTCAAGCCTCTCAACTATATCCCGGAGTTTCATTCCGCTTCCTGAGAGCAGTAAAGCTCTCATCTACATGGTAAATCTAAAGGGAACCTCTAATTATTCATTTTCTTGTCATTCCCCGACTTGATCAGGGAATCCATGTGTTTGATTTTTATGGATTCCCGCTTTCGCGGGAATGACCGAAAGAGGTTGTATGGTGAATTTCTAGAGGTACCCTAAATCTCAAACAAATCCAAATAACCAAAATTCAAAAAACTAAATATCTGAGCCGGGCATTGGAACATTTGACATTTGAATTTTGAAATTGTTGAGGATTTGGGATTTTGGATTTAGTGTTTGGCGCCCCTTACATGTCGCTTGTGGCCCCTTTCCACGCTCCCCGCTTGCGAATCGAAAGCGGGGGTTTCTGCGCCAGGTCCAGCCCCCTGCGGATGGCTTCCATGGTGGCTTCCTTCAGTTTGAAAATGCAGTCGGTAATCTCCGATTGCCCCTGGATGACATCCTCGGCAAAGGCCTTGCAGGTGGGGGCGCCGCATGCCCCGCAATTAATGCGGGGGAGGGTGCTCAACATGGCGTCACGCTCCTTCATTTTTTTGATCGCATCCCTGGCATCTCTTCCCAGCGGTTGTATGGGATGGGTGGACAGCTCCACATCACACGACAAATGGGCGCGCATCTGCTCAACTTTGGCCGGTGCAATGTTTAAACTCGTCCCCAGTTGCTGCATCAGCTTCATCGCCTTGATCCTGGCCAGATAGGGATTATCCACCGCCAGGGGCCCTCCAACGCACCCGCCGGGACAGGCCCATAATTCCAGGTAGTTCACATTGGTTATTTTACCGCGCTCCACGTCCTCCAGTATCTTGATGACGTTGTGCACGCCGTCCACGGCTATGGCATTTTCGATTTCAAGACTGGTAATACACGCCCCGGGGATTCCCGTGGCCACGCCAAGGCCGCCGGAATCGTGCAGCGGTTCCGGTTTGCTTATCTTGCGGATGGCGGTAAAGAGAACCCCGTAGATATCGGAAATGGCAATGGCGCCGTCCAGGGTGGGATCCGACTTGAAGATCGGGTGATTGACCGCGATCATCTTGGCCGGACAGGGGGTGATAAAAATCGTCCCGATGTCCTGGGGACTGATCCCCAGCACCCTGGCCCTGGCCGTTTTGTACGCGCCGGCGATGGCGCTGGGCGCCTCCATGGAAAGCAGGTTTCCCATCAGCTCGGGAAAGTTGATCTGGATGAGCCTGACCACGGCGAGGCAGACGGTTGAAATGTAGGGCTTATTATCGGAATAGTTGTGAAGGTGCTCCCGGATTACCGCCGAATAGACTTCGCAGGCCTTGCCGATATCATATGCCTCGTTGAAGCCCAGCCCTTTGAGGCCGTTCAAAATCTGGTTGGGGGTGATGCTGATGCCGTATTGGGCATAGAGGGGTGGAGAGGGTATGGCGATGGTGTATTTGAACCGGCTCAGGTCTTCAAACGACCCGGTCATGGAGCGGACCGCCCGGGCGGGACACACCCGGATGCAGTCGCCGCAGTCAATGCAGCGGTCCCCGAGAATGAGCGCCTTGCCTTCGCGCACGCGTATCGCCTCGGTCGGGCACGCGCGCATGCAGCTCATGCAGCCGGTGCATTGGTCGGTATCCACTTCAATGGAATGATAATATATACTCATGGCCGGTGGTTATTTCTGGGCATAGATAATCATTTCCACCCGCGTGCCTTCGCCCGGCACCGAGCTGACGCTCAATTCATCGGTGTTCTTCTTGATGTTGGGCAGTCCCATGCCCGCCCCGAAACCCATTTCCTTGATCTCCCGGGTGGAAGTGGAAAACCCCTCCTTCATGGCCTGCTCGATATCGGGAATGCCCTGCCCCTCGTCCTGGGCAACAACCGTGAGGCGCTCAGGGGTAATGGCCAGATGAAATGCCGCCCGCCGCGCATAGCACACCACGTTCATCTCCGCTTCATAGGTGGCAATGGCCGCCCGCCTGATGACTTCGTGGCTCATGCCGATCTCCTTTAAAATCGCCTTAATGCTGCTTGAAACCTCGCCGGCATGGATGAAATCGCCGCCCTGCACCATGAAGTCCTGCTCCAGCAACGGCTCAGCCTGTTTTTCCTGCATCATCCACTCTTTCAATGCAGCCGACCAGGCCGCTCGCGAACAGTCTGCCGCAGGTTTCAAACATGATGTAGCGGGTGCACACCAGCGGTATCTTTTTCGCCCGGGCGAGCTTGACCGCGTCCTCATCAGGCCTTTTGCCCCGCACGAATACAATGCCGAGCAGCTCGAGCATCTCG
>CAYWLT010000236.1:0-4831 GCA_964459295.1 uncultured Thermodesulfobacteriota bacterium | reverse complement strand
CTTTCTAGGCCATTCGGGGAGAACGCGGGTCATTGCCGAAGGACTGCGGCGCTTTGTTACCTGGGCCCCGCTGCTCCTCCCGTTCTATCTTCCCCGCGGAAGCGACTGGGACTATGCCTGGAACCGGGCGGCGAGCATGAGCGCCGCGCACAACCGGGAGCTGTTATCACCCGGACTGGTTGCGGGCGCCTTCCTGGCCCTGGCCTTTGCCGCGGGAGCGGTCATGATCGGCCGCCGGCTCCGCGCCGGGAGGGGCCGCTGCGAAGAATCATCCCTGGAGAAGACGCCTGCCCCGTCAGCCCCGGTTGCCGCCCCGCTGGTTATCAGCAACGGCCTGTACACGCTGACCGCCGCTCCCGACGGAAGAGGCTGGAGCCGGGTGTTCAGTTCGGTGAACCGGGGCAGGGAGCTTGACATTACCCGCCGATCGGCGGACCCGATCGACCCCTGCGGCAAGTTCTTTTTCCTGGCCGATGCGGAAATGCCCCCCGAGGCGCCGGGCCGGGCCTGGTCGCTCTGCGCTCAGCCGGTGCAGCTCAACGGTCAGGAGCACACAATCATTAAGCGCGATCGGGAAGCCCTGGAACTGCGCAGCGTCGCTAACGGCATCAGGGCGGAAGCGGTCGTTCGCCTTGATCCCCGTCTTCCGGTGGAAGTGTGGACGGTGCGCCTGACCAACACCGAAGAGCGCGGTCGCATTATGGATCTGACCAGCTACCGGGAGTTCGTGCTCAACGCGCCTGATGCCTATCTGCGGCACTTTGACTATAACAGCCTGCATATCGGCACCTGGTTTGTATCGTCGCTTTCCGCGATCATTGCGCAAAACCGCCTGCTTAAAGACAACGCCGGCGGCACCGCGGTACGAAGACCGTCGCCCGAGGTGGCCTTTCACGCAGTGGGCGCGGGGAAGGGCGCGCAGGCGCGGCTCACCGGCTACGAGGATTCGCGCCCATACTTCATCGGCAGCTCCACCTTGCGAAGGCCGCAGGGGCTGGAGCGAAGCCTGCGGGACCCGGCGGATGAAGGTCTGCTCTATACCTTTGATCCCTGCGCCTGCCTGCGGCTGCGCGTCATCCTGCCGCCCGGCGGCACGGCCGAGCTTGTGTTTGCCGACGGCTACGCGGCAACCATGTCCCGGGCGGCCGCAATGATCAGCAGCGCCCTCGGCATACCGGCGGCGGCGCCGGGGTCGCTGCAAGCCGCCCTGGCAAAAAAACGGGTGTTGCACGGCTTTGCCCCCGCGGAAAGAATCGGCGGTACGGCGGGAAGCGGCGCCCGGGCGCACCTGGTGGCCAGATCCAATTTTTTCTTTTCCTCCGACGGCACCGAACTTCAGGCGGGATGGAATACCGCCCGGCCGTGGGCCCATGTTCTGGCCAATCGACATGGGTACGGGGCGATGGTTACCAATCAGGGCGACATCTTCTCCTTTATGGGGAATGCCCAGCAGAACGGCCTCACGCCGTTCTCGACCGTCTCCCTGCCGGTGCAGGTCCCGGGGCAGGCCCTCTATGTCTGTAACACCGCCACCGGTGACATCGATGGTCCCGCTTTTGCCCCGTTCAACCGGGCCGACTCGTCCGCCGCGGTCACCTTCGGGCGAGGCTACGCCGTTTTCCGCACAAGCAAGCAAGATGCGGACCTGGAATTGACCGTGAGCGTTCTTCCCGATGCGCCCGCCGAGGTGCGGCTGCTGCGCATCAGCAACCGGAGCGATGCGGCACAAACCTACCGGATCGTTCCCTACCTGCAGATGGTGCTGGGTGAAATACCCGGGGATACCCGGGGCACGATCCCCGCGCGCTATGATGAAAATCTGCAGGCGCTCTTTTTTGCCAACGAACGGAACGATTTCCAGAGAGGCTGCGCCTTTGTGTCGACCGATCTTGATGTGCAGGCATACGAAACGGTACGATCGCGCTTTATCGGCGGGCGGGGGCGGGATCTGACCCGGCCTTACATGGTGGAGCATGGCCGCGCCGATACGACCATGCCCGATGACGGCTATACCATCGCCGGCTTTGTCGGCACCCTCACCGTGCCGGCGCACGGCCAGGGAACGGCGGTGATGATCGTGGGCTGCTGCGATGACCGGGCACAGGCGGAACGAATTATCCGCACCTACCGCGACCGGCGCGCGTCACAATCGGTCCGGACGAAAACAAACCAGTGGTGGTCCGGGATGCTCTCGGTTCTGCGCGTCGAGACCACCGATCCGGCTTTTGACCGCCTGGTGAACCAATGGCTGCCCTATCAGGTACTGGCCGCCCACCTCTGGGGGCGAACCGGGCCCAACCAGCGCAGCGGCGCCTACGGCTTCCGGGATCAGCTCCAGAGCGTACTGCCGCTGCTCTACCTCCATCCGGAAATTTCGCGCGAGCACATACTCCTGCACGGCGCGCAGCAGTTTTACCGGGGCGATGTCATGCAGTGGTGGCACCAGAGCCGGGAAGGCAGGACCGGCCTGGGGGTGCGCAACCGCACCGCCGATCCCCACCTCTGGCTGCCTTATCTGGTCTACCATTATGTGGACGCCACCGGGGATCTTGCCGTCCTGCAGGAGGAGGTGCCGTTCCTGGAAGGCATGCCCATCCCCCGGCGCGCCGACGGCATCGCTTTCGTGCCGAGGCGTTCGCGCGACAGCGCTTCCCTCTACCGGCATTGCATGCGGGCGATTGACCTGACCCTCCGGCGGTTCGGCGCGAACGGGCTGCCGCTGATGCTGAACGGGGACTGGAATGACGGGCTCAATCTGGTGGGCCGCCGGGGCAGGGGAGAAAGCACCTGGCTGGGTTTTTTCCTCTATGATATTCTCACCCACTTTTCCCGCATCATCGATCTGATGGAGGGACACGCCGGGAAGGAGCGCTACGGTGAACGGGCCGCCCGGCTCAGGGAGTCGCTCAATAAGCTTATGCGCGATGGCCGGTATCCCCGCGCCATCACCGATGACGGCACCCCCCTGTTTTTCAGCGATGCCCTGAGCGCGGCATGGCCGGTGATTTCAGGCGTCGCCGATTTCAGGCAGGGCGCCTCCAATCTCGAGCGGACGCTTAAGGATCTGGAAGTGGACCATCTGGTGCGCCTGCTGTATCCCCCCTTTGAAGAAGGCGCGGGGATCAATCCGGGGAAAATCGCCGACTATCCTCCCGGGGTGCGGGAAAACGGCGCGCAGTATTCGCACGGCGCGTCATGGCTGATTGACGCCCTGGTGCGTCTGTCTGAAATGGCCGCTGCTTCCGGAGATGTGGAGCGGGAAAAACGCTACCGGGAGCGGGCGGTTGATTTGTGGATAAAAATTTCTCCTATTGCCCACACCGCGCCCGATGTGATAGATGGATACGGCATGCCCCCCCATCAGCAGCCGGCCGACATCTACTGCGGTTACGGATACGACGGCAGGGGGGGGTGGAGCTGGTACACCGGCGCCGCGGCGCGCATGCTCTGGGGGGCGTACGCCGTGCTCGGCCTTAAGATGAAAGACGGAACGCTTGCCATTCCCGATAATCTTTTTGAGCCGCGCGGGAGGCTGCAGATGAAACGGCTGATATACCGGGGGTCGGAGTGCGTCGCCGGGTCCATGGAAAACGCTAAAACCGAGCCGGTAACCTGCACCGTCCTGCCGCTTCATTCAAAACAGCACTAACCCTTATCGTTGAGGAAATGCCCATGATCACGACCGGCAGCCGGACTACCGACCGATGCTTCATCAAAGGACTGGTAAAAAAAACCTTGGCGCTTGCGGCCCTGCTTTGTATCTGCGCCTCCGGCGGGGGAGGGGCAATGGCGCAAACCGATGCCGGGTTCGGACTCGATGCGGTGGTGCGGCAGGCCCGCTCCCTGTCGCAGGCGCCCTTTAAGGATCCGAAAGGGGAGGTCCCCGCGTGGCTGCTGAAAATCACCTACGACCAGATGCGCGACATCCGGTTCATACCCGCCAAGTCGTACTGGAGAAATGACGGGCTTCCCTTTGAGCTGCAGTTTTTCCACCCCGGACTGTACGTTGACCGGACGGTCAAGATTCATGAAGTGACCGAAAAGGGCATACATCCGATTGCCTTTTCGACCGATCTGTTTGTGTATGAAAAGAGCGCCGCGGAGCTCAAGGCCAAAATTCCGTCCAACCTCGGCTTTGCCGGCTTCCGCATCCACTATCCCATCAACACCCTGGCCTATAAGGATGAGGTGGCGGTTTTTCTCGGCGCCAGCTACTTCCGGGCCGTCGCCCAGGGGATGCAGTACGGCCTTTCGGCGCGCGGCCTGGCGGTTGATACCGCCCAGCCCTCGGGCGAGGAATTTCCCTATTTCCGCGAGTTCTGGGTGAAGCGGCCGGGCCCCCAGGACACCCATATCACCGTCTACGCGCTGCTCGACGGTCCCCGCGTCACCGGGGCTTATTCATTCGTGATTATTCCGGGCAAGGAAACGCTGATGGAAGTTGCCTGCACCCTCTTTCTGCGCAAGGGGGTCGACAAGCTCGGCCTGGCGCCCATGACCAGCATGTTCTTTTACGGAGAAAATACCAACCACCGCCCCAAGGACCTGTTCCGTCCCGAAATTCATGATTCCGACGGTCTGATGATAAACATGGAGAGCGGGGAATGGATCTGGCGCCCTCTTTTTAATCCGCACGGGGTATGGGTTAACGCCTTCCAGGCGGAGAATCCCCATGGATTCGGGCTGATGCAGCGGGACCTCAATTTCGATCACTACCAGGACCTGGAGGCGCGGTACGACTACCGGCCCAGTCTCTGGTGCACTCCCACCGGGAAATGGGGCAAGGGCTGGGTTGAGCTGGTGCAGATTCCGGTTGATGACGAGATTTACG
>CAYWLT010000235.1:0-4847 GCA_964459295.1 uncultured Thermodesulfobacteriota bacterium | reverse complement strand
GAACCTGCCGGCACCCGGATTAGCAATGTCTTTGACTGAGAGCGGCAGACCAACGTCATACAATTTGAGGGCAGCGGCTCGGACAATGGTTACCGACTGCGAAACAGCGACGGGGGCAACTGGAATAACACAAGTCACTTCATCATCAAATGGGACATGAAGTATGCCGAGCCATTTACTGTATACATCGATCTCAACACCACCGCCGGACATCGTTACTTGCAATACCGGCCGGTTAACAATAACAGCCTTGGTGATGCCGAATATGTCTTGTACGGTCTGGGCACGGAAGCAAGCGATGGCAGATGGCACACGTTTGTCCGGGACCTGCAGGCTGATTTAAAGGTGGCCCAGCCGGAGGTCACCATCCTTGCGGTAAACGGCTTTTTGATCAGGGGAAGCGGACGGGTGGATAATATCGCGCTTCTTTCGGTACAGGAGTCCATCTATCCTGCGCTGCGGCTTACCCTCTTTGATCCGGACACCCCCGGTGAGGGTGCTATTTACATCAACGGCAACGGGCCGATTGCTCTGCCCACGGGCAACTATCTCAATCTTGAACATACCTTCACCCTGCCCATAAATCGGACATGGCTGATACCGGGAGAAAACCGTTTCCGGTTTATGCACGTGAGCGACCGGGGATATGAAGTGCGGCAGCTCTGTCTCAGCGGGTTATTGGCCGGCTCAACCACCACAACCACGACGGGCATACCGCTGTCCACCACAACCACGACCGGCGCGCCGCAGTCCACCACAACCACCATCCTCCGCACCACAACCACTACGATAACCGCGGATGTAACTCCACCAAATGGTTCGATAACCATTAACCAGGGAGAATCCGTCACCAATTTCCGGCTGGTGACACTCAGCCTAGCCGCGACGGATACCGAGAGCGGGATGGGCGCGGGCGCGCAGATGATGCTGAGCAATGATAACGAGAAGTGGTTCGGCCCCAAGCCCTTTTCCCCGACTAAAACCTGGGTGCTTACCCCCGGGGAAGGCACCAAAACGGTTTATGCCAAGTTCTGCGATGCGGCGGGCAACTGGATGGCCGAGCCGGTTACCGATACCATAGAGCTTGCTTTCTCATGCGCGGAACCCGCTCCGTTACGCGCGACTGCCACTGATTGCTCCGGGAAGTATCTGGTCCTGTGGTCGGATGACAAAGCGGTGGACGGAAACGAAGCCACCGGCTGGCTTTCACGCTTGCGCCGGGTAATGCAGGATGAATACATCACCCTGGATCTGGGCGGAGTAAAGGTGGTGAACCGCGTTGACCTGCACTCAAAACGTTTTATCGGCCGCGATCTCTTTCCCCGCGGCTTTAAGGTGCAGGTCAGTACTGATATGCGGAGCTGGACAGATGTTGTAAACGAGCAGAACTACACCCTGCCCGCGTCCCGCTCCGCGAGTTGGTCGTTTGACGGCGCCGAGGCGGCTTATGTCAAGTTTGTGGCTACCGCCTCTCGTAAATTCACCTTCTTTTATTATATGAACTATATTTCTGAAATTGAAGTGTACGGGTGCGCGGAACCCGAGGTTCCGGAACCGGAAGGATTGGCAGTAACCCAGGCGGCAGGCGAGTCGCAAACGCTTCGGTTAAAAGAGGCTTTCGACAGGGAGGTGGCCGGCAAAAAGGGCCCGCTCATCGGAGGCGAAATACCCGACCGCCCGGGCAAGCCGTTATTCATTCTGAGGGAAAAATAGTTTACAGTTGACAGTTTACAGGATCTCAGGATTCATGATGCATGATTCAGGATGCAGGATTCAAGAGGGCAACTGTGAACTGCAAACCGATAACTGCAAACTGCTCTTTGAACCACGAAGGGCACGAAGCAAAACAAGGGGTCAGGTCTCAACATTAAACAAAACAATGTTGATACCAGACCCACGGTTCTGAGAAGGGCACGAAGAATTGCAAAGCGGTGAGAGTTTGGTTTTTTTCTTCGCGCGCTCAGTCTTTAGCTTTTCTTCGTGATATTCGTGGTAGAAAAATGAGGGGGCAGGGTTCAGGGGCTAGGGTATAGGGGAAAGACAAACTTAAGGGTACCTCTAAAAATAGGATTTTCAGACAAATCTCCGATTGTAACTTATTGATTTTCCAGATTGCCATGTAGAGCAAAATTGAATTATTAGAGGTACCCTTAAAACAAATTCAAATGACCAAATTCAAATAAAGGACAAACTGCTAAAAGGGTTTTGAACATTTGAGCTTTGAATTTTGGATTTGTTTGGGATTTAGTGCTTGGGATTTAGGATTTCTTCTGTAACCTGTATCTGTATTAGAGGTCTCCGACTATGGAACATCAGAAGGTAGCCAGAAAGAAGTTCATGGTGGAGCGGGGATTCCAGATCAGGTTCATGGCGGTGGTCATCATTGCCATGGTGCTCATCGCCCTGGTCACCGGCATGAGTATGTACACGGCGGTCATGCAGACGCTGGTCAACCAGTTCCATGGCGAAAGCCTGGCGGTCATTCAGCATGCCATAACCGCAAAGCTTTTTGTGCGGAGCCTGCTGCTGATATTTGCCATTGCCATTATAAGCGTCTTTCTATCTCACCGCATCGCAGGGCCGATATACAAGTTTGAGCGGATCCTTGAGGCGCTGGTGGCAGGAGAGACGGTTCAGGAATTCAAGCTGAGAAAACACGACGAGTTCTACCGGCTTGCCCGGGCCATAAATGAACTTATAAGGAAAATACAGGGTACAGGAACAGGGGCTAAAAGAGAGTCCATAGTCGACAGTCCACGGTCCATAGAAACGATGTAACCACGAAGGGCACGAAGGATGACACAAAGACCACGAAGTAATGAGTCGTAGTAGGACGCACTGTGCTGCGTCCTACTGCAAGACTTGTCAGTCGTGCATGCACAACTGAGAATGGCAAAGCGGGCAGGGTTTGGTTCTTTCTTCGCGAACTCCATTTTTGGCTTTTTCTTCGTGTGCTTCGTGGTAAAAAAAACAGGGTTCTGAATCCTCTTTGAGAAACATTTTCATGACACACAACCACTTTTTAAAAGAAACCTTTCTTGACCGCGTGAATGCTGTTATAAAAAGCATCCTGCGCTACTTCCCCGTCTGGAAGGATCTCTTGTTCCTCTCCTTTGTCATTATCGCCTACCTGGTGGTAACGGTTTTCATTAAAGCCTTGCCTCCCTATGCCCAAAAAACCGTTGAGTACACCAATAAGGACCTGGTTCAGACGGTGTGGTCGTCTCCGGCCGGCGATGTGGAATACTATCTCCTGGAAATAAGAGACACCCGGTTTTTCCCCGGCTCAAGGGACCAGGGCGGCATAACCATGGTCAAACAGGCCACGTCTGGGAAGCCTGAATATCAGTTGAAGTGCGAACACAACCATTCCTACATGCTTTCGGTGGCAGCCATATCATCTACCGGAATTTCTTCGCCTTTTTCCCGCGAGAGCAACCTGCTCATCTGCGACCAGCAGGCGCCGCGCCTTGAGCTTGAGCCCCTGCCGTCTCCGGCCAAGCTGCGCTATCCATCGGTCACCATCCGCGGTACCTTTGTGGAACCACATCTTCGATTCATTACCCTGAACGGAAATTCCGCCGATATTGACCCTTCCCGGGGATCGTTTACCGCCCGCGCGCACCTCTACCCGGGCCGGAACCGACTGACCCTGCTGGCCGTGGACCTGGCGGAAAATATCACCACCAGGACCCTGGACCTTGATTATGCGCCGGTCAGCATTGTCTCGTTGCCGACCGATGCCAGAATTTACTGGAACGGTAATTATGCCTACCTCGGCATTTACTCCGGAAATACCCCCCAGTCCTTTAACCAGTCAACCCCGGGAAAACAGGTTCTGCGCATCACCTACCCGGGATTTAACGACCACTATCGGGTCATTGATTTCTCTGAACTGACAACCGACATCTACGCCATCACCCTGACCCCCTTTTCGGGAATCGCCTTCGGCCAGGCGCGGCAGCTCACGTCCGCCGATCAACCGATTGCCGTAGCCCAGTACGCGTACCCTTGTGCGGTGGATTATGACCTGGACGGAAACAAGGATCTGCTGATCGGCTCCAAGGACGGCACCATCGCCCTTTTCACCAACGCCGGAACTGATGACAGGCCGGCATTTACCGGATCCCGGCTCCTCAGGGAGGACGATAAGGTTATCAGCGTTGGAACCAACGCCGCGCCCTTCGTGGTTGACTATAATAATGACGGCGTCCAAGACCTGCTGGTGGGGAACGGTGAGGGTTATCTCACGCTATTCATCAACCAGGGTAGTAACTCGCAGCCCCTGTACGGCCCGGCGGTTGTCCTCAGGGACACCCGGGGAGCCGAGATTAACGTGGGCAGCTACTGCGCGCCGCAGGTGGTGGACTGGAATGGCGACAACCGGAAGGACCTGCTCCTGGGCAGCGGCGAGGGAACGATTTTCCTGTGTCTTAACGAAGGAACCGACCGAAAACCCCTGTTTTCCTCACCGCATCCCCTTGAGGCCGACGGCGCGCCTATTGACGTGGGAAGCTTCGCCGTGCCGTTTGTGGCTGACTGGAACGGCGACGGCAAGCAGGATATTCTGATCGGCGACGGAGACGGGTACATTCATCTCTACCTTGACATCGGCACGTGGACCGCGCCGAAGCTCATTGCCGCGGGCCTGGTCAAGGTCAATGATGAGCGCATCGCCGTGGACGGCGCCGCCGTTCCCTTCCTAGTGGACTGGAACAACGACGGCAGGAAAGACCTGCTGGTGGGCAGCCGGGAGGGAAGTGTTTATTTGTTTACCGATTAGAACAAAGAGTGAGGTTGTCCAGTTTTTAGTTGAAATGTTTTAATGGCTCCCACATTTCTTTTCT
>CAYWLT010000234.1:0-4871 GCA_964459295.1 uncultured Thermodesulfobacteriota bacterium | reverse complement strand
CGGCAACGCAACCCTGATCGGGGCCTCAGCCAACGTGGCGAGCAGCGGCATCTGTGAGTTGCACGGCAGGCCGGTTTCATTTTTCACCTTCATGCGCTACGGCGTACCGATAACCCTGTGGCAGTTGGCCATAGGTGCTCTTTATGTAATGGGTCTGTTTTTCTTCACGGGGAGATAGGGCAGCTTGTTCCGGCTGTCATCAGTAATGCAGTTGGTAGGCCACACGAATTTCGCAAGAGGACCCGGCCATGAACTCAAACGGGCGTGACATTACCAGTATTGTATTGGCGGTGCTGTTCATCGGCGGTTTGATCGGTTCATCCCTCTGGATCCTGAGCCCCTTCCTGGGGCCTGCAATCTGGGCGACAACCCTGGTGGTATCAACCTGGCCGCTCATGATTTCCATCCAGAAATGGCTCAGGGGACGCCGCTCGCTCGCCATTACGTTGATGACCATCGTGATTTTTTGTGTTTTTATCGTGCCGCTGGGGCTTGCCATCAATGCACTTGTCGGCCACTCCGAGCAGATTATGGGGTGGGTCAAGGCGCTGGCCACGTTTAAAATACCGCCTCCGCCGGGATGGCTTGTACGCATTCCTCTTGTCGGCGGTAAAGCGGCGGAATTCTGGGAAAAAATCGCCGCTTCAGGCATTGAAGATTTTGTGGTCATGGCGTCGCCGTATGCCGGCGGCGTGATCAAATGGTTTGTCGCCAAGATCGGTGGTTTCGGTCTGCTGTTTGTCCAGTTCCTCCTTACCATCATGTTCGCGGTGATCCTCTATGCCCACGGCGAAAAAGCCGCCAAAGGGGTCAGGGATTTTGGACGGCGCCTGGCAGGGACGCGGGGGGAGCATTCGGTCCGCCTTGCCGGCCAGGCAATCCGCGGCGTTGCCATCGGCGTGGTCTTAACCGCGCTTTCACAGACGGCGGTGGGCGGCATCGGACTCGCCGTGTGCGGCATTCCTTTTGCCGCGGTCCTCACGGCCGCGATGTTCATGCTGGCCATTGCCCAGATCGGCGCCATACTGGTTATGATTCCGTCGGTGGCATGGCTCTACTGGAGCGGCAGCACGGGTTGGGGAACGGTGCTGCTGGTGTGGTCGATTGTGGTGGGCACCATGGACAATGTCATACGACCCATCCTGATAAAACGAGGCGCCAATCTTTCCCTGATGCTGGTTTTCGCCGGGGTGGTGGGCGGCCTCATTGCATTCGGGCTCATCGGTATTTTCATCGGGCCGGTTGTACTGGCCGTCGCCCAGGCACTGCTCAATGCCTGGATGGAGGATGGTACTGGTGCGGGGTCGGGTTACCATGATCAACAGACAGAATCAGGGGATGCTGGTTCGCAAACACCTGCAGCAAATGATGGGGTCAGGTCTCAATATTAGAGAAATATTTAAGGAGCAAGAAATTAAGTAATCTTGAATATTGAGACCTGACCCCTTTTTATTTATCCTGCAGGGCGGCAATTCCGGGGAGCGTTTTCCCCTCCACCAGTTCGAGTGAGGCGCCGCCTCCGGTGGAGATGTGGGTCATTTTGTCGGACACGCCCGCCTTGTTCACCGCGGATACGGTATCGCCGCCGCCGATTACCGTTACCGTCCCTTTAAGCTCCGCAAGTATTTTTGCCACTTCCATCGTGCCCCGGGAAAAATTTTTGATTTCGAAGACGCCCATGGGGCCGTTCCAGAAAATGGTCCTGGCGCCGGACAGTGCCTTTTTAATTTCCTCGATGGTCCGGGGGCCGATGTCCATTCCCAGCATATCAGGCGGAATCCTGTCACAGTCAACGATTTTGGTTTGGGCATTTTCCGAAAACTCGCTGCCGACCACCAGGTCAACCGGGAGCAGCAGAGAAACCTTCCGGATTTCCGCTTTGCTGATGATTGCCCTGGCAGTATCAAGCTGGTCTTCTTCCACCAGGGACTTGCCGGTTTCGAGACCCTTTGCCTTGAGAAAGGTGTTGGCCATTGCGCCGCCGATGATGAGGCAATTCACCTTTGCCAGCAGCGATTCAATGACGGTGATTTTGGAAGAGACCTTCGCTCCTCCCAGGATGGCGGCAAACGGCCTGGCCGGTGCTTTCACCACCTTGTCTTCCAGATATTCCAGCTCTTTTTCCATGAGCAGGCCGGCGACCGCCGGCAGGAAGCGGGCGACCGTTTCGGTTGAGGCATGGGACCGGTGAGCGCTGCCGAAGGCGTCGTTCACATACACATCCCCGTAGGCGGCCAGTTCCCTGGCGAATGACTCCCGCTCGGCCGCATCCTTTGACGTTTCACCCTTGTGAAAGCGGGTGTTTTCCAGCATCAGGACCTGTCCGTTGCCGAGTCCATTAACCATGGCGGTTGTTTCCTTCCCGGTGCAGGAGGGGGCGAATTGCACCTCCCGGCCCAGCAGTTCTGTAAACCTTCTCGCGACCGGGGCCATTTTGAATTTTCCCTCAAAGAATTTCTTTTCGTCAAAGGGCTTGCCGTCCTTTGCCGCCTTCTCCCGCGCCTTGGGAACATCCTTGTCGGGGTCTCCCAGATGCGACATGAGAACGAGGCTCTTTGCTCCCTGATTCAGGATGTAGTTGACGGTGGGAATGGCCGCCCGGAGCCTGGTGTCATCCTGCACCACGCCGTCCTTCATGGGGACGTTGAAATCGACCCGCATCAGCACCCGTTTGCCCCTGAGTTCCACGTCTCGTACGGTCTTTTTAGAAATCGCCATGCGTCATAATCTCCCGCCCGCTTTTCCGCTTGCTCGTAGAGTGCGGTTTATCCCGGGAACCTCTCATCCATTTTTAATCATGTGCCGGAGCAGGTCAACGGTCCGGTGGGAATAGCCCCATTCGTTGTCATACCAGGAAACAACTTTGAAGAAGCGTTTCTCTCCCTTGAGGTTGTTTTGCAGCGTCGCCAGGGAATCATAGATGGACGAGCTCTTGGAGTGGATAAAGTCGGTGGACACCAGCTCCTCATTGGTGTACTCGAGGATTCCCTTGAGATACGATTCCGAGGCCTTTTTCATCAGGTCGTCGATTTCTTCGATGGAGGTTTCCTTCACCGAGCGGAAGGTGAGATCGACAACCGAGACATTAGGCGTGGGCACGCGGAAGGACATGCCGGTCATTTTGCCCTTGACCGCCGGGATCACTTCGCCTACCGCTTTTGCCGCGCCGGTGGTCGAGGGGATGATGTTGATGGCCGCGGCCCGGCCGCCCCGCCAGTCCTTTTTGGACGGGCCGTCCACCGTCTTCTGGGTCGCGGTATAGGAGTGAATGGTGGTCATCAGGCCGGTCTCAATGCCGATGCCTTCCTTTAAAATCACGTGCACCAGCGGGGCAAGGCAGTTGGTGGTGCAGGAAGCGTTTGATACCACATGGTGGGTCTTGGGATCATACTCGTTTTCATTCACCCCCATGAGCAGGGTTTTCACGTTTCCTTTTCCGGGAGCGGAGATAATGACTTTCTTGGCACCGGCCTTGAGGTGGAGCTCCGCTTTTGCGGCGTCGGTATACAGGCCGGTTGATTCAATAACATATTCAACTCCCAGTTCCTTCCAGGGCAGGAGGTCCGGACTTTTGGCGGCAAGCACGCATTTGATGATGTCTCCGTTTACCGTCAGTAGGTCATCTTCTTCCAGCGAGGGGCTGCTTTTACCAGTTGTGACCTTGCCCCCGAAGCGACCGTGGACTGAATCATATTTTAACTGGTAGGCAAAATAATCGGCATCGGTGCTGACATCAACCGCCGCTACCAGGTCAATGTCTTTTCCCAGAACACCCTGCTCGACCATGGCCATTAAGACCAGCCTGCCGATTCGGCCAAAACCGTTTATCGCGACTTTTGTACCCATGACTTCCTCCTTTTAGCTTTTATTCTATGGCGTGGAAATGGTGAAAAGAATCTTTGCGTTTTCTCGAATCCTGGAGCACGTGCGTCTCATTTTTTTATCTTTCCCTGACCGGCGACCGCCTCCATCGCTTGCTTAACCTTCTCCTCGTCGCCGAGATAATAGCTCTTAAACGGCTTGAGGTTTTCGTCCAGTTCATATACGAGCGGTACGCCGGTGGGAATGTTGAGTCCCGGGATCACCTCATCGGGGATGTTATCGAGGTATTTCACCAGGGCGCGCAGGCTGTTGCCGTGCGCGGCGATGATCACCCGCTGCCCGGTCCTGATGACGGGAGTTATCATCTCGTGCCAGCAGGGAAGGAAGCGCGCCACGGTGTCCTTCAGGCACTCGGTGAGCGGCACCTGGTCTTTTGTGAGCGACCGGTAGCGCGGATCTTTGGCGGGATTTCGTGGATCGGCAGATTCCAGCGCGGGGGGCCGGATGTCGTAGCTCCTGCGCCAGACCTTGACCTGTTTCTCGCCGAACTTTTCCGCCATCCGGGCCTTGTTAAGACCCTGCAGCGCGCCGTAATGACGCTCATTGAAGCGCCAGTCCCGGACCACCGGGATCCACATCAAATCCATCTCATCAAGCACGATCCAGAGGGTGCGTATGGCCCGCTTCAAAACCGAGGTGAAGGCAATGTCGAATACATATCCTTTTTCCTTGAGGATCCTGCCTGCTTCGTGCGCCTCTTCGGTGCCTTTGTCCGACAGGTCAACATCGGTCCATCCGGTAAACAGGTTTTCCTTGTTCCAGACGCTCTCGCCGTGCCGCAACAGTACCACTGTGTACATGGGATCAACATCCTTTATGCGCCGAGTAAATCAATTGACGTATCATGGTACCCCCTCACCCTAACCCTCTCCCCCGGTGGGGCGAGGGAATTTTGTTTTCTCATGTACCCTATGAGATTTTATCGCAATGTCATTCTGAGGCGTTAGCCGAAGAATCTCCATTTTCTAATGTACCGAATGCATAAGATT
>CAYWLT010000233.1:0-4885 GCA_964459295.1 uncultured Thermodesulfobacteriota bacterium | reverse complement strand
CGCCAGGTCGAAGATTGCGCCGTTGTGCCCGACAATCGTGCGCACCAGCTCGCCGCCCGCACTTTCTGTATAAATAATCGGGGTTATCCACATGGTTAATCCCAGAATGACCTGAACAACTTTGTCCACATCAAGCGAGAGCACCGAAACCATCGAAACCACCAGACCAATGGCCGCTGCCAGGAAAAAAAGAGGGAGAATAACCAGGGGAAAGAAAATTATTTTCCAGCTGGGCACAACCCCGAACAGAAGCAGCACAATTATATTTATCGCAAAGGCCACGATGAAATTTGCCAGATGCTGCGCGGTCTGCATGAAGAGCAGCGCCTCGTGCGGATAGTTGACTTGCAAAATCAGCGACTGACCTGAAGCAAGGGTATCTTTTGCCGCATTGAAAAAGCCCATGAACAGTCCCCACATTGAGGTGCCGATAAGCACGTATGCGGGATAGGGTATGCCCGAGTCACCTGGTTTGAGCATGCCGGTTTTCTGGAGGAATACCCATGAAAGGATGCCGACTATCGGCGATATGACAACCCAGGTTACGCCGATGAAGGACTTCTTGTAGCTGCCAAAAAAGTCCCTCTTAAACAGTTGCCATATCAGTTCCCGCGCCTGGAAAATATTCCCCAGCATAATCTTCCACGTGGAAAAAATCCCGCGCTCGTGCCTCAGGTGAGGCCGGTAAACGGTTACCATGCGCTTGTTTTGGTCGTTTTTAATATACATACTCCCTCAGTGGCACAGCAAATATCCGCGTCAATGGCTTAAGACATTACAATCGCTGCGCAACACCTCTCGCGTTTCTTCCTGACAGGACGAAAATCAAAACGCCGATGAAGGCAAAACAGGATACAACTGCGCCGATTTTATAGCTTAATGGGTCAAAAGAAAAGGTAACTGTGTTGTGTCCCGGGGGAAGAAAGACAGCTCTCAGATTATAATAAACCCTCAAAATATTTTTTTCTTTGCCGTTGACGCGGACCTTCCAGCCTGGATAATAGTTGTCGGCCAGAACCAGAAAACCCCTTTCATTTCCAATAGTTTCTATTTCGACCCGGTTCGGAGAATACTTTAGAATTTTTACTTCGGCGCCACCTGCTACCAGGGTGGTTTTCTCTCCGGCCGCGCCCTCCCCGATTTTATGATATTCGGAACGGGTGAGAAGCACGGACCGCTTGGGATCAAAACCGGGTTCCTGCATGGCCGCCAGAACTTCATTGTCATCACAGTATACCGAGGCATTTGAAACAAAAAATGCCCGCGGCAGCACTTCCGTATTCTCGTAGACCTTGACCGGTCCTCCCTGCACGGTCTTGAATGAACCATCGTCCAGGCGATAGGAACTTATCAAATATTTAACATTGAGCAGATTAAGCATTTGCCGGGAGAAATGAGGCGGCGCAATAAGAACCTTCTCCGGCCTGTAAAACTCTTTGACCGGCTGAAAAAGGGCATAATATCGGGTCACCAGCATTTCCGCGTATTCATCAACCGTGTCCACCCCGAACAGGAGCGAGAGGTTGGGCATCATGAAGTTCTTCAGTGTTTCAAAGGTCCTGGTAAACGGGACATTGGGAATATGCATGAAGCCTTCAAAGGTGGCGTAGGAGAGGGAAAATATTCTGAATGGTGATGAATCCGCTTTGAGCAGACGCACAAGATCAGTGGGTCTGGTATAGTTTGACGATTCTATCAGCGCATCGTCCGGCCGTGCTACGAAGGTAAGATCGGCCAGCAGCAGAAGAATGGCGGCAATTTTCGCCGCGGTGACAGGGATGCGTCCTCTGGCGGTAAACAGAAGCAGTAAGCTGACAGCGATCAGGGTAAGCACATAAATTGAGTATCCCTTAAAAATTGCCAGGTATGCTGCGTGCGTGCCGACAATCTTGTGAAATAGCGTCTGCGGGTATACCTGCTCGAATGCATTAAAAAACACCTTATCGGCAAGCGCACCACTAATTAGCATGCCCAGCGCAATGAGGATAACCGTAATCAATGCCCGCTGCATGCCTCCTGTTTCCTTCTTTCCCATCTTTTCGAATAGAACACTGAACCCCATTCCCGCAAGGATTGACAGTGAAAAGCCTGCCAGGAACAGATATTTAACCGGGTAGTGGATCATGTTGACACCCGGGACATATCGGATTACAGAAAAAAGCGGGGTGTATTTGCCGAAGGCCAGGAGCAATGAACATACAACCACCCCGATAAGAAAATAGGACATGCCTTTTTTCGACCAGCGGAGAGCACAGACCACTAGCAGCAACGGTAAAACACCGACGTAAAATGTATCCAGCCAATACTGACCGAACCATCTGGTCATGGGAACGGTTGATCCAAATACGTAGGGTACAAACAGCTGCAATAACTCCATCGGGTGGTAGGACCATTTGGTCAATTCATCATAGCCGAACCCACCCATGCGGGTCGAATGAAAGACATACTCGGCAAAGGGAACGAGCACGATGGCGGAGAGCAACATGCCGATGATCCATACAAGGGGGAGGTACGATAGAGAACCTGCTCTTATTCCAAAACCCCGATAGTGATCCACACGCAAGCAGTAAATATGGTAGGCGCTCATGAACAGAAATGTCGAAAGCACATAGCAGGACGCATCACCGCCCAGGATCTGCATTCCGATGACAACGCCGGTAAACACCAGATAGATTCGCTTCTTTTCTTTTAAAAAAAGATCGTACAGCAGCACAATGAGCGGCAACCATACGGCAGCGGTGATAAAGGAAACATTATCCAGAATCGAAATCATATAGCCGCCCAGCATGAACACAATCGCGGCGACCATGCAGGAATACGCCTCATACCTCCAGTGCCGCATCAGCAGAAACATCCACAGCCCGGCCAGAAAATAATGCAGAACAATAAAATATTTAAACCCGATCTCAAACGGCAGGAGATAATAGACAAGGCTTAGGGGATAGAATAGCGAACTCTGGAGATTTGCCAAAAAAGGAACCCCTGAGGCAAGGTGTGGATTCCAGAGGGGAAGCATACCGCTTTTTATGCACTCTGCTGCGAAGAACTGCCTGGGGTAATAAAATGCATACATATCCCGCGAGGCAAAGGTCTTGCAGCTGAAAACCACCGGTGAAAAGTAAAGTGCGGTGATGCAGAGAAGCAGCACGGCACATATGAGAGCAACCTTATTTTTATTATTGATCTCGGTCATAATTTCACTGAACTACCCTCGTCCATAAGACAAGAGGTTCTAAAATTGATTGATTTAAATCAACTGTTTGTCATCCTTCGACTTGATCGCAGGATCCAAGATGTAACCATATTTCTGGATTCTGCGGTCAAGCCGCAGAATGACAGGTTCAAACAAACCGAATTAAAAGTCGCTGAGCGACAATTAAAAACTTGCTTCGCCTGATGGCGATGGGTTTCAACCATCCCCGAAAGGGACACTAATTACTCCACTTGCTGCCCGGCGCTGCTATGATCATCTGACAGCACGCCGATATTCTCCCTGTTCAGTATCACCTGCACCTTCGTACGCCCTTAACGCCCACCTTGGGGATAAAGCCGTGCTTGAGCAGCGAGACCACATCTACCTGCGCCTCGGCAAACCACCCGAGGACCTCCTCCTTGGTATGATGACTCTGATACTCCGGTGAAAACCAGTCAAAGTTTTCCTGCAGCCTCACTCTCCAATTCGGATGAACGGAAGCAGTAAAGTACTTGAGCAGCGGCACTTTCCCCATGGCAGCAAGCGGGTAGCAGAGCATATACAGCAAAGGCACGTTCATCCTGGTAGTGACCTTTCGCACGCATCGATATAAAGCTTCGCGCAACGAAACGAGAAGCCAGTATATCCGATTCGCGAGAGGGCTCTTGACATATTGCACACGATCCGCCTTCAAGGGGTTGGTCTTGAAATCCGCAAATGACCCTGCCGTTCCATAGAGCCAGGCAGAAATGATCCCGTTCGCTTTAAGCCGCTTCGCTAACTGTAAAAAGGCCTGCCGGGGTTCGGGAGTGTGATGCAGAACCCCCAGGCTGTAAATTACATCAAACTGGCCATTCCTGAAGGGAAGTCGCATTATGTCGGCCTGTATAATATGCGCGAAAGGATACGGTCTGGTTTTCTCATATGCCTTAAGCACGCTTTTGCTCAAGTCCAGCCCGATTATTTCAGCGCCCATGCCGGCAGCAACCGCCGTATACCTTCCCATGCCGCATCCCGCGTCAAGCACCAGTTTATTTTGAATGGCCTCGCCGGAGAGCTGCGAGTCTGAAAGGAATACTGTCCGATCTTCCAGGGCGTCATTGGCGTTAAATCGTAGCCATTGATACCCAAAGCTTGCTTTCGTCTTTTTCTGCAGACTCAAAGCATGTTCAGACCGCTTAAATTTATGAGAACCGGTCAGAACGCCGTCACGGATAAGATATTCTTTATATCTTTCTGAAAAATCGTCCAATTCACCCAAGGCGTCGGGAAGTATCCGTGGAATTCCTTCAGCCACCGGGTACATCATGCGGCATGAACAGGAAAGAATCCCCGCCTCAATCTCATAGGTCATGCAACGAGCGCAGTCAGCGTCATTAGCAGATGGGTTGTTTTTATGATCCTTGAATGCACAGCGCCGATTGCATCGCTTGATCTCATGAGGAATAGCCGCCTCAACCCGGCTTTCCTTGAATACCGAAATGCTCAGCTCACTGCCACACGACGGGCAGATCAGATAATCGAGCAACCTGTATTTCATACTGTAAGCCTACAAATCGCAGTGATGCTAAGATCTTTCTTCTAAATTCTAGCCAAAGATATTTGAAATTTCCCCTCACCCCATCCCTCTCCCCAGCGAGACTGTGTCATAATGTCATTCTGAGGCTGCAGCCGAAGAATCTCCATTTTCAA
>CAYWLT010000232.1:0-4888 GCA_964459295.1 uncultured Thermodesulfobacteriota bacterium | reverse complement strand
TTTGAGTTGCTGAATTGTTTAGTTTTTGGTTTTTGTGGTTCTTTGCCGGTAATTGTTTTACAAGATACTTTCAATGGTCGCTCTCATATGGGTGGAATAGGGTGGGGGTAAAAGCCAAACCACCGTGGTCGTTTCTTAGTTGACTGGGAGGGGTGCTGGCCGGTATGGCTCTTCCTTTTAAAGTCGCGCCGACCGAAGCCCAGATGAGCACCGAGCTTGTAAGCAGGGGGAGATTTTGGCAAAACAGCGGCACGATCAATGAATTTTTCAGGCAAACTGTGGTCAATGCCAAACGAGTAAATACCGACAACACCATCTGGGCCAAAGTGGACGGCTGGTGGCAACAATATGAAATAGCGGGGTTCAATGAGGAGTTTCTCCACTGGTACGCGGATGACACCTTCAGATGGTATGAATACATCTTCGAACGTGGGGAGACACCTCCCAATGGCGGACACCATACGCCGGGAATCGCAACCTACAGCAACCGGCGGATCGGACGCGGCGACAGCCGGTTTCATCTGAACAATGCGTTCAAAAGCGTGACCATTGCCCCCAAGGTGGAAAACCTCGACTATTATCTGGGCGTGTATAAGCAGATCCTTGATTATAATGCCGGGCTGACCCGCGACCCGGGAGAATATTCTCTTGCCTGGAAAAAAAACCTTCTCAGAAACTATGATTTCTGGGACCGCAGGGTGCTGCTCTCCACGGACCTTTATTCCGGACAGGGAATCACCGCGGACACAAGTACCGGTGAGATTAATGTTGAGCAAACCTTCGGCTTCAAGGAAAGCCACTATCTTCTCAACACGATGGTGAACCCGGTTGCAAATGTTCTTTATCTTGACAGTTTTACGGCAAATGCGGCCCCCACCTGGGAAATGCGCGCGATAGCGGTTAACACCCACTGGAACAACCCTGATGATGATGAAATGACGCTTTTGCACCAGAAATATCGGCAGGCGGTCATGTGGCCGCACATGTTGCAGCATGGCCAGACGGACCATCACATCGGGGTGGTATTTTATATCATAGAACAATTCGATAACCGTGACAGTGAACAGCCGCCTGGAAGGGGCATGCGGGTAGTCCCTCCAGGTTTTCCCTACCTGTCCCACGCCGAATACCTGGCAAAAAGGATGACCGGCATGGTGTAAGGGGTTGCTGCATAAAGAGTAAAGAGGGGACGCCCTTAAAATTCTAAGATTCCTTGTCGATATCCAAAAACTTAGAAATTTAAGGGCGTCCCCTCTTGCAATCATGAAGCGTGCGCCTTGCGGATGATCACCTTTTCGGCCGACTTTCCGAAGAAGTGATACCCTGAGCCGGCCTCAGCGAGCGTGTCCAGCAGCATATCGGCATGGGTGGCAACGATACCGCCGATGGTCTGCACCCCCCGCCGGAAGAAGGCCTCAGGCAGCATGCTGACGGTGGGGCCGACCACGATGATTTCGGCTCCGGGTTTGGCCGAAGCCAGGATGTCTTCAAGGGTATCATTGATCAGGGTGGTTCCGGTAATAATCAGCCAGTCGGCCGTAGAAATCCTGGCCGGGGCTTTGGCTGGTTCCACATAAAAGGGCAGTTCATCGGCCTTGAGGGTACGGGTATCCTTTTCCAGAATGCAAAAAGGCTTTTTGCGCCCTTTGAGCATCTTCAGATACGGCGCCAGGGCGCCCACCACCACCACCAATGCCTCATCCGGCAAGGTTACGTCTTCCAGCGGGTCCTTGCCGTAGCTGAGGGTGTAACCACGGGGTGGATGCAAGCGCCGGCAGGTGGCGGAAAGGGCGTTGAGGACGGCTATCCCCAGCGCCTTTTTCAAAGGCTTTCCACCCCGCAGTCCCGCAAGATATGAGGTGACCGGCTGGTTCCTGAGCCTGCCGGCGGCGGGAATCGCTGCGGCCGAGGTCGGACAGCACACCGATTCCGGGATCTCTTTGACCGGCGTAAAACAGATGCCGCAATCGCCGTTGGATAGCTTCACCCCGGAAAAAAACAGGCCAATCACCGCGCGCTCCACACGCAGCGCATCCATTTCCGAACCCAGAACCGACCTGAGGTTCTCAATTGTTTCCTCAATAATCAGAGATGGTTTTTCAGAGGTTGTCATACCGTCAAACCCTTTCTTCTAAACATGTTAATTGAATATGGACGCGCCCTACCCGGCCTCGACCGGCAGTTCAGGAATTACAGCAAAAACACCCTGATCGCTGCGGAAGTTGGGCCAACCGGCGGCTGCAAAACATCCATCTTCTCCGCGGCTCAACCGGGAGAAGCTTTTGAACCGCTCGCTACGATTTTCGGCCCACTACTTGCGGATACACGATCCTTCCTTTACGCATGCGTAAAAACGCGGTCAATCGATGAGGCTTGGCGGTTTTTAAGCTCATAATGTCTAAAACTCTCCAACCATCTTTGGTGAGCGCATCCGCGATCAATGAACGATGGCATCTCCAGGGCACCGCCTCGGCGCACATGATCGCCGTTTTCTTCCGTGAGGCAACCGCCTTCAGCTTTTCGATAGCCCCGGCAAAGGCAGCCGAATCCATATAGTCGGCAAAACGCCGGAAAGAAAGATTCACCCATCCAAGATTTTGCGAGTCGGTCTTTGGATGGCGCAAGCCCCCGAGCTGCTTCATGTGCCGGTAACCTATCTTAACATTTCGCAGGCTTTTAGCCAAACCCTCTTTATTGAACTGAGGATTATGGCGCGATTTGGGAATGGTACGAACATCCACCACTTGCCTGATTGCATGCGCCTTAAGCAAGTCGATAAACTGTTCGAGGGTCCTCTTTGAATGTCCGATGGTATATATTTTACAATCCTCAGTTGATGCCCGCGGGCCTGCGCCTGTGGCAGATATCGGTTTGGGATTATCCATTGCAGCTCCGGCATTCATCCCCCGGCACAGGCGCGGTACCCCCCGCGGGGTTCGATGATTCTCCTTCCTTTTCCCGATGCGATTGCAGGTCCACCGCCGCGGCCAGTTGTTCATAGTGAGCATGCGCATCCGGCCCGATCGCTTTCTCAATCATTTCAAATTTAAGCTGCAATTCCTTTTGATCGTTGTCGTCCAGAATTTTATTTGCCATCGGGAAAAGGAGATACTCTTCTTTCCAAATGTGGTCGGGATAAAGCTTTGTCAATTCCCTCAACTGCTTTAACAGCTGCGCCTTGGGCGAGGCGTCTTTCTTCTCGTATGTCATAATTGCCCCTGATAAATCCGTCACCAGCCGGCGCCCCGTTTCATGTTCGTAGGTAAGAATGGCAATAGGACAGCCCTGTTCCGGCACCCCCTTCTTTATCAATAAGGGAAACAGCTCTTTTTCCTCCTTTGCATGATGGCATGTATCCCCAAAGCCACTCATGAACGCGGCCATCTTCCGGAGGACATCCACATCAACCTCCTTGTCCGCTTCCAGCATCGTGATCAGCGCGGTCATGGCGTTTATAATTTTTTCAATGACCCGGTGCTCTTGCTCCAACATATCGATCGGCTTTTTCCCGTCCATTTTTTCCTCCCGATAAATGATCCAAGCGGCGTTTGTACAGGCAGCATAGGTGAAAACCGCAAGCGGTGTCAATTAATAAAAAATTAAATATAATCAAGGAATTTCCGTAAAATGTTGCCGCCACCCAACGATGGCTTAAATTCCTTCCCGGATTTCTTCATACCAGGTCCTCATCGTTTCGGAACCGTAGGTTTCACCGCTTACAGATTTTTCTTCGTCAAGCACAAACAGCAGGATATCCTTGATTTCCTCAGGCTTGCGATAGCCTTCGACTTCTTCCGGCAGCAGGTTTTGATGCAGGGTAGTGGCGACATTGTCGGGGCTTATCCCATTAATTCTGATCGGCGAATCCGCGCACATCAGCTCAAACGCGAGCACTTCGCTGAAACGGGCCAATGCCGCCTTGGCGCTTGCATAGGGGATCATGCCCGGTACCACATCGGCTTTCATCTTGCCGGCCTTGGAGCCGATGTTGATGATATGTCCGGAACCCTGTTTCATCATGATTGGCAGGACAGCCCGCGTACAGTAAACCGGCCCATAAAAGTTTATGTTAAAAATCATATTCCAGCTCTTCTCGTCAATGTTCGGAAAGGTCAACTTATCCATGATGTCAAAAAACTCATTTGAATCGACCAAGGGCCGTGCCATGCCCGCAACCGGACCGCCTGCGTTATTTATGAGAATATCGATTCTGCCGAACTCCTTCATCGTTGCATCGACCAGGTTCTGTACCGACCGCTTGTCGCTGACATCGGTTGCAATGGCAAGAGCGCGTCCGCCTTTTGCCCGAATATCGTCAGCAATCCGCTCAAGCTTGTCACGCGACCGGGCGGCGCACACGACATGACATCCTTCATCAGCCAGGATAAAAGCCATTGCCTTTCCAATACCCATGCTCGCCCCGGTGATAATTGCAACTTTATCTTTGTGTTTCATCATCCATCCTCCATTTTATAAAAGCTTTTGATAACCTGGCAAAATATCGCCAATCGATCACTTGAGACGCGTGCCGCTCTGATTGAGGAAATGCCATTTTACCAGCGCGCCAAAAACAGAGTCAAATGAAAAGGGCACAACAAAATTTTTCAGGAGATGGCGGCAGAGGAGCAAGATGGATGAAAAAAAGCACCTGCACGAATGTGCAAGTGCTTGATTTTCCTGGTGGGCCGTGCAGGTGATTATTCCGCTCTAAAGTTTCCAGTCATTCCGCTTAAAAGTTTCCAACGATTCCGCTCCAATTCTTCCACCGATTCCGCTTGAAAGTTTCCACCCATTCCGGGGCAAAGTTTCCACTTTTGTGAGTAACGCTGGGTAAAAACCCCCGGTCCATTGTATCCTTTCTCAAAAATCTTTTGAGGAGGGACGAATG
>CAYWLT010000231.1:0-4894 GCA_964459295.1 uncultured Thermodesulfobacteriota bacterium | reverse complement strand
CCAGTACCATACCGAATCGTGGGAAACCATGAGGCGGGAGGCGTAGCCGGCGTCAAGCAGCTTCATAAGCGAGGCCGCTCGTGTTTCATCGGGCATGTCCGGCATCCCGAACCGGTCGAACGCCACGTAGGAGCCGCCTCGTATGATTCGCGTGTGGTATTGGAACTCCCGCGACAGGCAGCTGTGGCCGATGACAATGCGGTGAAGCGGCACACCCGCGCCGCCAAGTATGTCCTGCTGTTCAATACCCAATACCCCTTCGGTGTGGGTGATGACCGGGGCGCCGGTAGCAACCGATGCCCGGGCAGCGGCAAGCAGCAGCTCACGCTCCTCCTCGATGATCACCGGATGACCGGTGACCACCTTGATAATCCCCGCCTTTATCCCGGTATCATCAATGCCCTCGGTCAGCTCTTGTATGAAAAGCTCTGATACTGCGTCAACGCTCCCGCCCAACTCCCGGCGAATTTTCAAGTAGGCGCCGGAGCTGTAAATGCCGGTAGCGCAGATGATGGCAAGCCCGGTTCGCGCGGCCACCTCCGCCAGCAGCAAGGGGTTGCGGCCCAAATCCACAGTGGTGGGGTCGACTACCGTCGATACGCCATACGTCTTGATCCCTTTGCCGAAGCCGGTGCAGTGTGCCGCTATCGCGTCAAATTTTCTACCCGACCGCCGGCAGTCGGTGGATGGTCCGCCGTATTGCACGAACACATGCTCGTGCATCAGCGTTCGCCCGAGCTGATCCGGAGTGATGGCGCCGGTAACGGTGTTGATGAGTGAGTTCATTAAACCCGATACAGACGTGACAGAATGCACTGCAGCTCTGTTGGGAGGCTGAGTGGTATTCCCTCTCCCCCGGCGGGAGAGGGATGGGTTGAGGGGGAAATGATTGTTTCACCCCCACCTTAATCCTCCCCCATCAAGAGGGAGGAAATTTTTTTAGTATTTGATCCGCCGCAGATCTGCCGCGTGGTAATTCACTTAATGAAAACCTGGAACATCGTCCTAGCGCGAGCGCTTGAAGACCCGCTCAACGGCGGCGCGTATGTCGGCCACCTGGGGAAGTACATACTGTTCCATCACCGGGCTGAACGGTATGGGCACATCTTTTGCGCCCACCCGCATCACCGGCGCGGCCAGATATTCAAACAGCTCTTCTCCGATGCGCGAGGCCACCTCGGCGCCGAAGCCGCCGGTCAGGCAGGCCTCGTGCACCACGATGGCACGGCGGGTTTTCCGTATCGATTGCGCAATCAGGTCAAAATCCAGTGGCTTCAGGGTGCGCAGATCGATGACCTCCGCAGCAATTCCTTCTTTCGCAAGCTGCTCAGCCGCCTCCACGCAACCATAGGTCATGCGGGAATAGGTGATAAGAGTTATGTCGGCGCCGGGCCGTTTTATCGCGCCCTTTCCCAGGGGAATGAGGCAGTCGTCATCCGGCACCGGGCCGGTCTGGCGAAACAGGCGCTTGTGCTGAAAAAAGATGACCGGATCGTCATCGCGAATGGCCGCCTTGAGCAGGCCCTTGGCGTCCGCCGGCTCGGAGGGCACCACCACCTTCAGTCCCGGGGTGTGCACGAACCAGCTCTCCAGGCTCTGCGAGTGCTGCGCGGCGGCGGAAAGGCCCGCGCCGTCAGGGGCCCACAGCACCATGGGGACCTTTACCTGGCCGCCGAACATGTAGCGGATCTTGGCCATCTGGTTGACAATCTCATCCATGGCGGTGGTGACGAAATCAGCGAAGTGCATGTCAACCACCGGCCGCATACCGGTCAGCGCCGCGCCCACGCCGCTGCCGGCAAGGCTGGTTTCGGAAATGGGCGTGTCAATAATCCGGCCGGGAAATTTTTCCGAAAGCCCTTTGAACTGGCAGAAAATGCCGCCGTTGCAGACCAGGTCTTCTCCGATGACGAACACCCGCTCGTCCCGCGCCATCTCTTCGGCAAGCGCTTCGGCTATGGCCTGGGCACAGGTTAGCTCTCTCACGCCCATCTTGTCTATCTCCCTATGGATTTACCAGCAAACCATTTAATGCATCTTCGGGCGCAGGCAGCGGGGAATCCATCGCAAACTGCACTGCTTCATTTATGACGCCGGTGATCTCCCGCTTGATCTGCTCAGCCATATCCCCGGTGAGGGACCCCTCTTGCTTAAGAATTAGTTCGAACCGCTGGATGGGGTCCCGGTCCTGTTTATAGCTATGAATTTCATCCTGGGTGCGGTATTGCTGCCGGTCGCCTTCGAAATGACCATTGTAGCGACAGGTCTCATTTTCAACAATGGAGGGTCCGTTGCCGCCGCGGGCGCGCTCAACGGCATCGTGAACAACTTCGAGCACTTCAAGGACATTGCTGCCGTCGGTAATGTAGCCGGGAATGCCATAAGCCTTGGCCCGGTTTGCCACCGAACCTCCCGCCACCATTTTTTCTGCGGGAGAGGTGGAGGCATAGCCGTTGTTTTCACAGACGAAAATCACCGGCAGCTTGAAGACCGCGGCCATGTTGCAGGCCTCGTGAAAGGTGCCGCGATTGGATGCCCCGTCGCCGAAAAATACCATGCCCACCTGCCCGCTTTTTCGCATCTTGATGGACAGACCCGCGCCCACCATGATGGGGAATCCGCCACCCACAACCCCGTTGGCCCCGAGAATGCCCTTGGAAAAATCGGCAATATGCATGGAGCCGCCCTTGCCTTTGCAATAACCGGTCGCCTTGCCGAAAAGCTCGGCAAACATGTACTTGGGATTGCCGCCCTTGGCCAGTATGTGGGCGTGTCCGCGGTGGGTCGAGATGATATAGTCATCCTGCCGCAGGGCGGCGCAGCTGCCGGTGGTGGATGCCTCCTGCCCGATTGAAAGATGCACAAATCCGGGGATGAGCTTCTGCTGAAAAAGCGCCTCGGCCTTTTCTTCAAAGGCGCGAATCAGCAGCATCTTTTTTAAAAGCGAGAGTTTTTCTTCATTACTGATATCCACAATTTCCTCTTTCTCATGAAAGCATGTGTGTCAGTTTATACCTCGGTCCAGCTGAATGCGCGCTCGTTCGATGTACTTGAGCCGGTTCCGGGCAACCTGACATGTGTATGGGCTAAGTTGCAGAATATAAAGGAAGTTCGAGTGAGTGTCAATAGATAAGCACACTATGCAGAACTTAAGGGTTGTCGGCGTAGTGGATCATTGGTTCCTTTATTGATAGGTGGCACAGGGGAAGGGGGCTTTGACGGCCTCAACCAATTTTTCTGGATCGGCGGAACTGCGATGACTCTCTCACTTGGTTCGGACAGACCCCATGGCTACCGCCGGTATCGAAGTCGCGTGCAGCTGCCGATCCGCAATCTAATTCGTAAGGCACGGGTTCATGAGGTAAGCCGCCAAACTGCGCTCCTTGCGGGGCGGCTGGGAAGATGCCGGAACACCGGCCGCCCCGGTATCCGTCGCTGACAGCAACACTTCACGGGACAGAGCGGGGATACGCCCCGCGAAGAGGAAGCGCTTGGAATAGTACTCCGCGGGGTAGTCGTCGATGACAATCCCCCGCGAACAACTGTGGATCATGCGGATGCGCCCTCCTTCCCTGCCGATGATCATGCTGACGTGGTTGACCCGGCGCCGCAATGAGCGGCGGCCTTTGAAAAACATCAGGTCACCCTTCTCCGCCTTTTCCATCGGCACCCGCTCGACCGTTCGAGCGATGTCGCAGGATGAGACCGGCAGCACAATTCCGTGCAGCGACCACACGTAAGAGATAAATCCGCCGCAATCCATGGCCCTGCCGTATTCGTTATGAAATTTATAGGGCTTGCCCAGATACTTCCGGCTACTGGCGATTACCCGGTCCACAAGACCAGCCTTGCCGTCGTCCGCCGCGTGCGCTGCGCCCGGGCCGGAAGCGGTGTCCGCAGTGAAAGCCGGGCTTGCGGCTATCCATGGGAGAGCGAGCGCGCAGGCAAGGACCAGCGCCGGACCGAGGAATCTTTTAGAGGGGGGATGATATCGTTTTACCCACGTGACCAGGGCAGGGAAAACAAAACGCAAACCGCGCGGTTGATGTTTGTCCTCTTTCATAAGCCACCGTATGCCATGGTTTGTGTTTCTTTACCCGGCTGTTCGCCTGAAAGGGCGGTCTCCGATTACGGTTAAGACGGGGTGGGAATAGCCGGACTTGCTTCGGGTGCACGGCCTAAGATATAAAGGAAGTTCAAGCCGGTGTCAACCCATAAGAAGCATACGGGCTTATTTATCGGCGATAATAGAAAAGCCTTCCACCATTGTGCGGAAGGCTTCTCTAGATGCTGCCGGTATGAGACCGATTTCAAACCACATCGTAATGGCTCCCATTTTAGACAGACAGCGTTTGTTGTTTCCTTCTTAGAGGTTGCCAGAATTTTGGTTTTTACGATTCATCGCAGCGTGGCGGTTACCATCTTCCAGTTCTTTCCCCCGTCATCAGTATTATAAATGGTGCCGGCGTCCCCCGCCGCCCAGCCGTGTTGAGCGTCATTGAAATTGATGGCGTAAAACCACCTGGGTAAAGAGATCTCAAATTTTGACCATGTAACCCCTCCGTCCTCAGTCTGGAGGATACATTTATAGCCGACAGCAAACCCTTTCATCTCCCCGGCAAAGGCGATGCTGTTGAGCATGAATTCAACCCCGCTCTGCTGCTTTACCCAGGTTGCGCCGGCATCCGCAGTGCGCAGGATCACCCCTCTTCCGCCAGATATCCATGTGCTGTTCTTGTCATGCAATGCCACCTTATATAATACCGCGTCGGTTCCGCTCGACTGCAACTGCCATGTTTCACCTCCGTCCGCCGTGTGTAGGATAATGCCGGGATGCCCTACAACAAATCCATTGAGCGCGTCGCTAAACCGGATGCAGAACAGTGAAGGAAGA
>CAYWLT010000230.1:0-4901 GCA_964459295.1 uncultured Thermodesulfobacteriota bacterium | reverse complement strand
GCATTTCCGCGTCCGGGTAGCCGCTGCCTTCCATGAGCCCTCATCCCACCGACTCATGTGATTAATCTAAGCCCCGCTTGGCGAATTCGCGGGTAATGAATCGCGCCACCGCGTCAAAGAACCCCCGGGGAATCCATTCCCTGTAAAAAAGATGGCTGTGAATGTCAACAATCATGGCGCGTTCCTTTCATGAAATTGAAACGAAAATAAACCCGGGATTCGGAATAAGCTATACCACCACCCCGCGCCACTGCGCAACAAAAAGATGACATCCGGTGGCGGCTATGGTAAGAAGCACATGATAGGCTGATTTCCAAGTGATGGTAGGCATCGTAGGGGCGTATGGCAATACGCCCCTACACAAATTTACCCGGCCGACGCATGTATACATGGGCGAATCCATGGAAAATTTTACCATCCTCTGCATGGGAGATTCCCACACTGCCGGATTCCCCGGCTATGATCCGCTGATGGGCGGTGCGCCAGAGTCGTCATATCAATTCTGGCTGAGAGACGCCCTGCTCCGGGAACTGCCGGATCATGAGTTCAGACTCATCAATGAGGGACTGTGCGGAGACACCTCCCGGGGGATAGCCGCCCGCCTGTTTCGCGCCCTAACGCGACTGCGCTATGATGCGGTTATCCTTGCCGGGGGAACGAATGACCTGGGCATGATCGGCGACGCGCAGATTATGAATCATCTGAAAGAAGGTTATGATGCGTGCCGGGATCGCCGGATACCTCTCATCGTACCGACCATTCCGCCCATAAGCCATAAGGGATACGGGGCTCACCTTGCAAAGATCAATGCGGCCATTGATGCGTATGCCTCGACCATGAGCGGGGTTTTTCTTGCCGACTGGTTCGGCGCATTGAAGGATGATGAAGGATTTCTGGCTGCCGGCTACGACGCGGGGGACGGCGTGCACCTTTCAATCGAGGGATACAGGGCGGTGGGCGCCCTCATGGCCCCCCTGGTGCGCCGGGCAATTTCCCTCTGAGCCAGGGCGTATTGCCATACGCCCCTACAAAAACATAATATCTGCTTATTGTTATCCCCCACAGGAGGCGGTCATGATCATAGACATCCACAACCATTTAGCCGTCACGAGCAGCCCCTACCATCTTCCCGTCGGGGAATATCTCAAGGCCATGGATGAAAACGGGGTGGAAAAGGCGGTCATCCTCGGAAAGGACTACGGAAAAATGGGCGATGCGCAGGGATCAAATCTGCCCGATGAGGAGACCGCGGATTTTGTAAAATCCCATCCCGACCGCTTCATCGGCTTTACCGCGGTCCATCCCGACCGGGGCATCAACGCCAATCTCCGGCGGGTGGAGCGCGCGGTCCAGGACCTGGGGCTGCGGGGCATCAAGATCAATCCTCACTCCGGCTACTATCCCAACGATGAACGCCTTTACCCCGTTTATGAGCGGGCGACCGAGCACGGCATCCCGGTCGTATTCCACACCGGCGTGAAGGCCCCTGCCGATGGAACCCGGATGAAATACTGCCATCCCGTTTACCTTGATGACGTGGCGGTGGACTTCCCGGACTTGACCATCATCATGGCGCATGCCGGCTATCCCTGGGTTGAGGAGGCGATCCTGGTGGGGCTCTACGCGGGAAACGTGTATGCCGATATCTCCACCCTGCCGCAGATCGAGGCCGCGTTGGGATACGAGGTGATGATGCCCACCCTGCGCAAGCTCATCACGGCATGGGGCGCGCAGCGGGTGCTTTTCGGATCCGACGGGATTTTTAATTTTGAAGAAACCATCAAGGCGGTCAACCGTGCGGACTTTATCTCGGAGGGAGACAGAAGGAAAATTTTCCGCGAAAGCGCGAAGCGGGTTTTACAGCTGTCATGAGGCGGCTGTCAGCGCGCATGAAGCAATACCAGCCTGTTTTTTGAAAAAGTAGTTTTCCTCAGGCTGTTCAAAGGCTCAAGGGGGAGGGGCTTTTGAGCCACACAGCAGATGGGCGTTTTTCAACAGCCTGCTAACCCCGCAGTTTCCTCCGGACATACACCGCAATCCCGATGGACAGGATGATCAGCGGCAGCAGGACGGTTACAGCCAGAACATGAGCTTCTTCTGGTTCTCGGTGAGAAAGAGCGGTGAAAAGGGTGTGGTTTCCCCTTTTTTATGACGTATGGAAATAAGTTCTTCAGCCTCGGCCAGCCAGCCGACCATGTAGAGAAAAAAGTCCTTGTTGCCGAGCACGCTGAAATAGAGGTTGTTGGCAAAATCAGAATCGCCGACCACAATCATGCGACCCGGAGGCGGGGTTGCCGGCGTATCTTCCGCCGCGCCCTTCGCACCCTCTCCCCTCTCGGCCGCAATGAACTCCCCGACGACGGCGATGGAAACCGGACCCTTTTTGTCCTCCCACTCCTGGAAGTAAACCGCACCCTGTTTAATGCTCTCCCGGTTGGTCTCCGCCCAGCTTTCCTCCGTGGTCAGCGCCAGCGGTTTGACGACGAACTTTTCATTTTTGGGGGGATCCATCGGCTCCACCGAAGACACCAGGGGAAAAACCGTGGCCACCTCAAAGTCAAGCGTAATGGGATGCCTGGCGTAGATGGGAACCACGGGAGAAAAGACATCGCCCGCCACCAGCTTGCTCTCCTTGTCCACCACCATGTTGGCGCCCACCAGCACATTGTAGTCCTTCAGGAAGGCAACCAGTTCGGGAACGGTATGGGGATCAAGCAAAAAGAGCACCCTTCCGCCCCGCGCCAGATAGTCCGCCAGCAAGCGCAGTTCCCCTCCCGAAATATCCTGCCGCGGTCCGTTCACAATGATCACCGAGGCGTCGGCGGGAATGGCGCCCTCCCGCACCAGCAGCAGGCTTTTGACCGCATATCCCTCCGCGGTCAAAGCGGTTCGGGCCTGACTGTACCCTTCCCGCTTGTCAGGGCTTTCGGAATCGCTTTCCCCGTGACCGACGAGAAAATAGGCCACCGCCTGCTTATCCCGGGTGACGGAAATGATGCCGTTGGTGACGTTTTCCTCGGTGCAGTAGTTGAAATTTTTCCGTTTAACCCCGGATTCAACCACCGTGCCTCCGTAGCTGGCAACCCGGTATTCCTTGGCCATGCCCGGATTCTGGTCCAGGTTGAAAAACTGATAGCTTACCCGGTCCGTTTCATTCCCGTACTGTTTCAGCAGGTCCCTGAACTCAAAAATCTGGTCGCGCTGGTAGAACACGGTAACCCTGACATCACGCTTCAGCTCCCGCAGCACTTTCCGGGTGATCGGCGCAAGGCTTAAGGACTTCTCGGCGGTCAGGTCAAACCGCTTATTGTTCCGCGAGGCAATCACCTCCACTATTCCGATCATCGCCAGGATGAGCAGGGCATAGACAAAGAGGTTCAGTCCCTGCCGGGTGGAGTGGCGGGTGAAAAAACGGCTCAGTTCCTGGAAGCTCACCGCAATATAGATGAGCAGGCACACCATCCCGGCAAGCAGGCCGATGGCGGCAGGCGTGAGCAGGCTCTCCACGCTCAGATAAACCACCAGGCTGACCAGCATGAGAACCGCCGAGAGTATACCGAAGATGGTTTTCAATTCCTTCACCGCATGCCTCTCCACCGCCGTGATTCAAGCGATCGCAGGGTCAAAAACAGAAAGAAAAAGGTGAACAGCACAAAATAGATCACATCCTTGGACTCGATGACTCCTCTGACAAAATTATAGAAGTGCTCAAAAAAGGAGATGTGGTGAAGCACCTCGGCCACCGCCGGCGACACCGCCGCCTCGTTCCAGTCGATAAACCAGAACACCATGATTATGCCTGACGAGACCAGCGCCGCGACAATCTGGTTCTCGGTCAGCGAGCTCACCATGATGCCGCAGGCAATAAAAGAGGCACCGAGTAAAAACAGGCCGAGGTAGCTGGCGGCCAGCGGCCACACCTCAACCTCATATACCATTGCCAGAAGAATCGGATAGAGTACGGTCAGCCCGATCATCAGGGAAAACACGGCGAGGCAGGCCAGGAATTTCCCCAGAAGGATCTCGCTGTCCCTGAAGGGATAGGTGAAGAGCAGCTCAATCGTGCCCAGCTTTTTCTCCTCGGCAAAAAGCCGCATGGTAAGCAGCGGAATGGTTAAAAGCAGGATCAGCCGGATGTCGTGGAAAAGATACTGCCATAAACCTTCCTGGGTGCTGGCCCCGCCCCAGAGCACGAACAGGGCCAGGTCGGTGTAAAAGTAATAGCCGGATATCACCAGGAACACCGCCAGCACGATGTAGGCAATGAGGGAGGAAAAATATGATTTCAGTTCCTTCTTGAAAATGGGATAATAGTTCATCTAGGATGCGCCCTCTTCCCTGGTCAGCTCGATAAAGATCTTTTCCAGGCTCATCTTTTCGGTTCGCATTTCCACCAGCTTCCAGTTGTTGAGATACACCAGCCGGGCCAGCTCGCCGCTGATCTCGCTCTCCTTCGCCGCCTCCACCTCGAAGCAGCAGACGCCGGGCGATGATTCGCCCTTGTCCTCGATGGTGATCACCCCGGGAAGCATCTGCAGCTTTTCCCGGATGCCCCCGGCCGGACCTTTTATCAGCGCCACCGTTTTCGAGGTCTTCTGAAGTTTTTTCATCAGGTTGTCCGGCGTGTCCACCGCCGCAATCTGGCCCTCGTGGATGATGATGATGCGTTCACAGGTCATGCTCACTTCGGGAAGAATATGGGTGCTCAGGATGATGGTGCGCTCCCCTGCGAGGCTCTTGATAAATTCTCGAATCTCCGCGACCTGCCGGGGGTCGAGACCGATGGTCGGCTCGTCGAGGATGAGCACCTCCGGGTCATTGATCAGCGCCTGGGCCAGGCCCACCCGCTGGCGGAATCCCTTGGACAGGTTGCCCACCAGCCGCTGGGCCACCTCCACCAG
>CAYWLT010000229.1:0-4902 GCA_964459295.1 uncultured Thermodesulfobacteriota bacterium | reverse complement strand
AATTCAATAAACCGTATTTTCACCTCAAAAAAATGAATTTTTAGAGGTGCCCTTGGGATTTAGGATTTCGTGCTTAGGATTTATTTCTCCTGTAAATTGTCAACCGTCAACAGCAAACCGTTTTCCCCCTGCATCGCGCATCTTTTTTCCATCACCCGCCCGCAATACATTCGCGGCTAAAGCCGCTCCTACCGGGTCCTTCTTCTATCTCCTGACTCCTGTCTTCTATCCCCGATCGCACATCGCCCTCATCCATTCCCCAGAATGGAGCGGGCGATGACCAGGCGCTGAATTTCCGATGTGCCTTCATAGAGGGTGGTGACGCGCGCGTCGCGGTAATAGCGCTCCACCGGATATTCCTCCACGTACCCGTACCCGCCGAGCATCTGCACCGCACTGTAGCAGGCTCGGTTGGCCGCCTCGCTCGCGTAAAGCTTGCCCATGGCCGCCTCCTTCGCATACGGCTGCCCCGCCTCCTTAAGCGATGCCGCCCGTAATACCAGCAGCCGGGCTGCGTCAAGCTCGGTGTAGGCGTCGGCAATCATCCACTGCAGGGCCTGAAATGAAGCGATGGATTTTCCGAACTGGATCCGATCCCTGGCATAGGCGGTGGCAAAGTCCATGGCCGCCTGGCCGATTCCCAGTGCGAGCGAACCAATCCCGATGCGCCCCCCGGCCAGCTCGGCCAGTGCAATATTGTATCCGGCATTAAGCTGTCCCAGCAGATTTTCCCGTGGCACCCGGCAGTCTTCAAAAAACACCTCGTTGGTGGCCGACCCCCGCTGGCCCATCTTCTCCTCGTTTCTGCCCGCCCGGCAGCCGGGTGTTCCCCGCTCCACGATAAAGGTGCTGATCCCCCTGCCCCGCTGCGCGAGCTTGTCGGTGACCGCCCACACGATGAATATGCCGGCATACTCGGCGCTGGTAATGAACAGCTTGCTTCCGTTGATGAGATATCCTCCGTCGCACGGCACGGCGGTGGTTTTCATCCCGGTGGGGTCCGAGCCCGCCGATGATTCGGTTAGGCAAAAGGAGCCGGCGACATGCTCACCGCTCATCAGGCCGGGAAGATGCTTCTGTTTCTGGGTTTCCGTGCCGAACTCCACCAGCAGCTCGGCGACCATGTTGGTCACCGACATGGTAACCGCAGTTGAGGCGCAGGCCTTGCCGATTTCGGTCAGGGCAAGGCTCAAGGCCACGGCGCCGGCGTTCGCTCCTCCGTATGCTTCCGGCACGTTAAGACCCATAAAACCAAGCTGCGCCAGCTTTTTCACGTTGGCGACCAGGATTGAAAAATCCTTATCCCGGTCCAGCTTTTGTGCCACCGGCGCCAGATCCTTCTGGGCAAAGCCGCGGGCGGTGTCCTGAATCATCTGCTGTTCGTTGCTTAATTTAAAGTCCATGGCGTATTCCCGGCAGGCGGTTGAAAAATACCCTGACTGATTTGTGGCTCAAGGGGGATGGGCTTTTGACGCCACATACTATATAGCAGGCTTTCCCAACCGCCGGCTAGCGATCTTCGAAAACGGGTTTTCTTTTTTCCAAAAAGGCCTGCATCCCTATTTCGCGGTCCGGGGTCCGGCAGCACTGCACAAAGGCCTCGGTTTCCATGGCGCACCCCGCCGCCAGGGTGGTTTCGCAGCCCCGGTCAATCACCTGCTTGGCCAGCTTTATCGCCGTGGGCCCTTTCTCCGCGATGCTGTCGGCCAGCTTCATCACCGCCGGCATCAGCTCATGGAGCGGCAGCACCCGGTTTACCAGTCCTATTTCATAAGCCCGCTGAGCATTTATAAACGCGCCGCCAAAAATGAGTTCCTTGGTGACCGCCTTGCCCACCAGCCGGGGCAGCCGCTGCGTGCCCGCCCATCCCGGTATGATGCCAAGGATGGTCTCCGGCATTCCGAATAGCGCCTCCTCGCAGGCATAGATCATGTCGCAGGCAAGCGCCAGCTCGGCCCCGCCGCCCAGGGCATACCCGTTGACCGCCGCGATGACCGGCTTGCCGGTGTTTTGAATCAGGTCCATGGTTTGATGACCCAGCCGGCTGAAACGGCGCGCCTCATCAGGCGACAGGCTCCGCATCTCGGCAATATCAGCCCCGGAGACAAAGGCCTTCCCGCTGCCGGTGACGATGATGGCACGCACGGTTTTGTCCGCATCAAGACCGGTAAATGCCTCCTGCAGCTCCCGGTGGGTGGTCGAATCGAGGGCGTTCAGCTTCTCGGGGCGATTGACGGTAATCAGCGCGCTTTTTCCCTCATGCCGGAGGGTTATATTCTTCCAGTTCATAAAATACCTTTGACTTTTTTAATGGATGCATCGATAATCAACTGAACGGTTTTTCAGGCTTTTTTAGCTTGAAAACGCGATGCCCGGCGGAAACAGCGCTGGCCGGCTGCATCGTCATAATTGAGTTACCGTGAAGTATAATAAATCTGTTATGAAAAGGGAAGCTAATTCAATCATCGGAGTCCTGTTCTGCCTCCTGGCCTGCCATGCCGCTTTGCTTTATGTCGCTCATGCGGGCGAAGATGTTTTCGAGAAGGCCCGCTCCCGCATGGTACAGGCGGACCTGAAAGGAAGAGACATCACCGACGCAAAGGTCCTGTCGGCAATGGGCACGGTGCCGCGGCATCTCTTTATTGACAAGCACCTTCGGGATGCCGCCTACAATGACTATCCGCTTCCCATCGGAGAAGGGCAGACCATCTCACAGCCGTACATAGTGGCGCTCATGACCCAGTCGCTCAATCTGAAGCCGACCGACCGGGTGCTGGAAGTGGGAACCGGGTCGGGCTACCAGGCGGCGGTGCTCGCGGAGCTGGCCGATCAGGTGTATTCAATCGAAATAGATAAAAAGCTGGCCGAAAAGGCGGCGAAGACCCTCAAGGAACTGGGATATAAGAAGGTTCAGGTGAAGCAGGGTGACGGATTTTTCGGCTGGCCCGAACATGCGCCCTTCGATGCCATCATGGTCACCTGTGCCGCTGAACGCATACCCGAGCCGCTCATCAATCAGTTGAAGGATGGCGGCCGGCTGATCATGCCCGTGGGAAGCACCACCATGTATCAGACCCTGAAGCTCCTGATACGGGTAAAAGGCGAAAATCAGGTTAAGCGGATTACCGGTGTCCGGTTCGTCCCCATGACCGGCGAGGCCGAGAAGTGAGGGAGCGAGGATCAGGATGCAGGGCACAGGGGCAAACAAAGTCCACGGCAGTATGAGGGGTCAGGTCTCAATATTCAACAAATGTGAGGTACCGCTTCGTTACGAAATATTGAATATTGAGATCTGACCCCTTTTTCTTCGTGGGCTTCGTGGTTTAAAATATTTGGTTTATGCGTAATACAAAACAAATTTTGCTGACACTGCTGATTCTCATCATCAGCGTCCTTACAGCACCTGCTCACAGCTCCTCCAGCGAGTGGGGGCCGTGGGACCGGGACCGTGTTTACCTGCCGACGCAGGAACCGGCCCCGCGACAATCACCGCGGCGGAACCTCCTCAACGCCATCGCGGTAGCCCCGGGCCTACTGCTGATATCATTTTTTCAAACGGTCGTCTCGCCGGTTGACGGCGCTTCCTGCGATTTTTACCCCACCTGTTCGGCCTACGCCAAACAGGCCCTTCAAAAACACGGGCTCTTCATCGGCCTGGCCATGGCCGGCGAGCGCCTCTGCCGCCTTCATTCCCCTGAAGGCTATGAGTTGATTGAAAAGTACGGCACCTACTATTACAATGATCCGGTTGATAACAACGATTTCTGGTTTGACCGCAGAAGGGGCCGCACCCGGTGAGACGAGTTTTCCTGATTGTGGTTGCATTATCCGCATTTTCCGCAGTACCCTACCGATTGCTGCCGTCCGCTTTCCCGGCAGAAACGACTGCAGAGACGGTGTTGACGGATGCTGATGCCATCAAAGCATTTGCCGACAGCCTGTCGCAGCGGGGATTGCCGTTTCAGGCCTCCATGGAACATGAGCGGCTTCTCCATCCCCATCTCCCGCACGACCCGGGACAATCGCTGCTTGGTTTTGCCGACCACCTGTTTGAGCAGGGCCACTACTACCAGGCGGTGACCGAATACGAGCGCTTCCTCTACTTTAACCCGGAACACCCTTCCGTTGCGCGGGCGCGGCTTCAGATTGCCCGCTGCCACAAAATGGGCGCGCAATACCATACGGCCATTGAGCTTTACCGTCAGCTGGCGGAACTATATGCGGGAGGCGATGAAGGAGTCGAGGCGGCATACCAGGTAAGCGAGTGTTACCGCCTGAGCGAAGAATTTGATCAGGCGCTGAGCGGGTATTCCCGTTTTATCCGGGAACATCCCGCGCACCCTTTAGCGGATACGGCCCGCTGGAACATGGCCTGGACATATATACGGCTGGAAGATTTCGCGTCCGCCCGAAAGGAACTGCTTTCCCTGAATGAAAGCGGCCGCTACCGGACACCATCGCGGGAACTCGTCGCCGCCCTGGATGAGCTGCCGTATATGCGACACAAGTCCCCGGTCATGGCCGGGGTGCTGGCAGCTCTCCTGCCCGGAGCGGGTCACCTGTACACCGGGCAGAAAAAACAGGCGCTGTTTTCCTTCATTACCAATGCCCTGCTTATTTTCGGCAGTTACGAGGCCTTCGCTAAGGAGGTCTATACCGCCGGCGGATTTCTCTCGCTCTTCAGCCTTAACTATTACAGCGGCAATATCTTCGGCGCCATCACCGGCGCGCACAAGTTCAACCGGCAGCGCAGGGAAGATCTCCTGCGGCGGGCGGTGCGGAACTATGCCGATCAGGAAGATGGATTTCCGCTTTCCCGGAAATAACCTGGTGTTTCCATCGGGACATCATGGCCTTTGCCGACAATTACAGTTGCACATCGCCTGCAATAATGTTAATTTG
>CAYWLT010000228.1:0-4939 GCA_964459295.1 uncultured Thermodesulfobacteriota bacterium | reverse complement strand
GATATTAACCCGGGTTACGGCAGCCTTGTCGACCAGCTGCGGCGTGACGGCTTTGATCCATCCTATCTGGCCGCCGTTTTTGCCGACCGGCGCGCCCGATTCCTTCCCGATGTCCTTTTTATCAACCTCACCGGCAAATACCGCGCCGCCGACTATACCCGGTTTACCGGCGGGGCGTCGGTGCGGCAGGCACGACAGTTCCTGAATGAAGAATCAGCCTATCTGGAAAGGGTGGAAAAACAGTTTCAGGTGAACAAAGAGGTTATTGTCTCCATACTTTGCGTCGAATCGGACCTGGGCAAAAACACCGGATCCAACCTTGTCTTCAATGTTTTTTCCACGCTGGCGCTCGCCGCCGATCCCGCAATGCTGAGCACGGTAACCGATCGCATCGCCGGATCGTATCCCCAGATGAGCCGGGCGGAACTTGAACAGCGGGCACGGAAAAAGTCGGCATGGGCGTATCAGGAACTCAAAAGCCTGCTTACCATTGCCCGCGGCCAGGACACCGACCCGCTGCGCATCAAAGGATCATGGGCCGGGGCCTTCGGCATGGCGCAATTCCTGCCTTCAAGTTACGCCCGATTCGCCCGCGACGGCAACGGCGACGGGCGGATAAACCTGCATGATCGTTACGATGCCATGGCCAGCGTTGCCAACTACCTCAAGAGCCACGGCTGGAGGCCGGACGCAACCGAAGCAGAAAAAAGATCGATCATCAGGAAATACAACAACAGCCGGGCATACACCGAGGCGGTGCTGGGGCTTGCCCGGCTGGCGGAAGAAAACCGGTAATCACCGGGACGATGCAGATCGTTCCTACTGTACGCAACCTACTCGCCGCTCCCTATGCTCCAAGCCCGGACACCGTTGATTTTGCATGGCGACAACCTTGTTCCCTTCGGCGAGCTGCTGCACGGCATCTCCACCCGGCACGGCGGGGTGAGCGACGTTCCCTACGACAGCCTCAACCTCTCCTTTGATGTGGGAGACTGCAGGGAACGGGTGATGCAAAACTATCGCCGCCTGAGCCGCTTGCTCCATTGTGATCTCAGCTCGCTGGTAGCCTGCCAGCAGGTCCATCACAACGCCATCGCCATCATCGATGCATCCCACCTGCACCGCCACAGCTACCTGCCCGAACTGGTCATTCCCGGCACCGACGGGCTCGCCACCACCGTGCCCGGCATCATCCTGATGGCGCGCTACGCCGATTGCGTCCCCCTGCTTTTTTTCAGTCCGGCGCGGCAGGCGGTGGCGGTGGCCCATGCGGGATGGAAAGGCACGCTCGCCCGGATCGGACCGGCCATGGTGGACCTTCTGTCCGCGCAATTCAGGTGCCGGCCCCAGGAAACCCTGGTCATGATTGGTCCATCCATCGGCCCCTGCTGCTATTACGTGAGCGACCACCTTGCCGCCCGGGCGGCAAGGGCATTGCCGGCGGTGGAACAGCGCCTGGTCCGGTCAGCGGACGGCCGGATCGCCTTTGACCTGTGGGAGACAAACCGGCGCCAGCTGATCGCCGCCGGCATAGAAGAAGGGAACATCTTTTCCGCGGACCAATGCACGTCCTGCAACACCCACCTGTTTTTTTCCTACCGCAAGGAAGCTCAACGGACCGGCCGCTTCGGGGCCTTTATCGGACTCAAGCGGCGGGAGCGGGCTTAAGCCTTCCGCATCACGGTGTTTTTCCTGTAATGCCGGTCATCGGTCTGCGGATAATCAAGGGTGTAATGAAGCCCCCTGCTCTCCTTTCTCTTCATGGCGCAGCGTATAATCAGCTCCGACACCAGGGCGATGTCCCGCAGTTCCAGAAGATCCGCGGTGACGATAAAGTCCCAGTAGTACTGGGTGATTTCCTTTTGCAGCAGCGCGATGCGGCGGCGCGCCCTGGCCAGTCGCTTGTTTGACCGGACAATGCCCACGTAGTGCCACATCAGCCGTCTGATTTCATCCCAGTTATGGGAAATAATCACCGACTCGTCGATATCCACCGCCCTGCCCGGATCCCAGGGCCGTATGGCCGGACAGGTGTATCCGCGCTCGCGCACATCGGCGGCGGCCTTATGGGCGCTGCGGTGGGCAAAAACCAGCGCCTCGAGCAGGGAGTTGCTCGCCAGGCGGTTGGCGCCGTGCAGGCCGGTGCATGCCACCTCGCCGCAGGCATACAGTCTCCTGACGCTCGTCTCTCCATTGCGATCGGTCACCACGCCGCCGCACAAATAGTGGGCTGCCGGCACCACCGGAATGGGGGTGGTGGCCATGTCGATACCCAGTGAGGCGCAGGTGGTGAAAATATTGGGAAAGCGCCGCTTGAGGAAAGTCCGGCTGCGCGCGGTCATGTCCAGCAGCACATATTCTTCCCCGCTCTTTTTCAGCTCGCCGTCTATGGCCCGCGCCACCACGTCGCGGGGGGCGAGGCTTTTGAGCGGATGATAGCTGTCCATAAACGGGGTGCCGTCCGGCAGGCGCAGCACCCCCCCCTCCCCGCGCAGCGCCTCCGATATCAGGAAGTTCTTTGCCCGGGGATGATACAGGCAGGTGGGATGAAACTGAATGAACTCCATGTTGGCAATGCGCGCCCCGGCCCGGTAGGCCATGGCGACGCCGTCACCGGTTGATATGTCCGGATTGCTGGTGTAGAGGTAGACCTTTCCCACCCCCCCGGTCGCAAGCAACGTCACCTTTGCGCAGAAGGTGTGAACCTCCCGGGTATTCCGCTCCAGCACGTAGGCGCCGTAGCAAATGTCTCCCCGTCCGCCGTCCCCCCGCGCCGAGGAGCGGGTGATCAGATTGACCGCAATGAAGTTTTCGTAAATGGCGATGTTCTTTTTGGACTCGACGCACTTGACCAGCACTCTTTCCACCTCGCGCCCGGTGAGGTCCTGGGCGTGCACAATGCGCCGTCTGCTGTGCCCCCCCTCCCGTCCCAGGTCGTAGGCGGTATTGGCCCGGCTGCTGTTCCGGGAAAAGTTGACCCCCCATTGGGCCAGTTCCCCGATCCGGACCGGGCCGTCGCGAACGACGCTTTCGACGACTTCCGGGTCGGAGAGGCCGCAGCCGACGGTCAGGGTATCGGCGATATGGAGATCAAACGAGTCATCGGCACCCAGCACGGTGGCGATGCCGCCCTGCGCATAGTTGGTGCTGGACTCGATTTTTTCCTTTTTGGTAACCACGGCCACCGAACCATATTTGCAGGCCTTTAAGGCAAAGCTCAAACCCGCGATACCGCTGCCCAGCACCAGAAAATCGGTCTCAATCTTCATCGCTTCCCCCGCGCCGCCTAATACCCCCGATCCGACCCCGCCGCCCTTTCCGGCCAGATCATTTTATGCTGCTGCAGTTGCAGCCGTACCGCCAGCTTCTGTTGGATCATCCATTCCGCTACCATCGCCGGCCGGAGCCGCTGCGGTACCGGAGAGATGAGAACGCTGCATCTTTCCACCAGGTCATAATCCCTGATAATCGCCACCGCCCAGTCAAAGTCGAATTTATCGCAGATGACGAATTTAACCTCATCCTTTCGATGGAGCAAACTGATATTGGAAAACAACATGTGCTCCGCCATGCCGCTGCCGGGACATTTCAGGTCCATAATGGTGACAACCCGCTCGTCCAGCCTATCCAGGCTGATGCTGCCGTTGGTCTCAAGCAGCACCCGGTATCCCTCCCGGAGAAGTCGATCCATGAGCCGGTAGCACTCCTCCTGCAGCAGAGGCTCTCCCCCGGTCAGCTCAACCGGCGAAATTCCTGCCGTCTTTACCGCGCGGCATATTTGTTCCACGGTCATTTCCGCCCCGCCCTCGCGCGCATAGGGGGTGTCGCAATAGCTGCAGCGCAGATTGCAGCCCGCGGCGCGAACAAAGGTACAGGGGAATCCCGCGTAGGTTGATTCCCCCTGTATGCTGCTGAATATTTCCGCTATTTTCATCGTCACCCATCACAGGTAATAGCATCCCGGCTGATGCAACCCCCAGTTGATTAAAAGTACCTTTAGCGGCACCGCAAGTCAAGCAAATCCGGCGGGAGACCGGATCATCTTATGCTTGCCTGATGGGACGGTTTCTGCTAGATACAAGTAACGGCGCGGCGGGCTGAGCCGGATGGCGCGCATCCGTCCCGTGCCGCAACAAAACGGTTGAATGCCATGCAAGAGACGTTCGCAGCGCCGGACGGCCGGTTTGCCGAGTTTCAGTGGGTCGAGATTTCCGTTATCCTCGGCCGGCAGTTGCAGGAGGCCCTGGCCAATTTTTTCATGGAACGGGGGGCGGACGGCGTGGTCACCGACGGAGAAATCGCTTCCCCGCGCGCAGCCGCGCCGCGGGGAAGCAGAGATGAATGCCGGCGGGTTACCGCCTATCTCAGAAATGACGGAGCCGCGCAGGCGCACATCGACGCGTTGTATCGATATCTCGCCGCCCTGGCGGAGATACACGGACTGCGCGAAACCCCTCAGGTCGAGCTTACGCTGGTGCGCGAGGAGGACTGGGGCAGACAATGGCAGAAATTTTTCAGCTCCTGCCGGATCGGCAGCCGCTTGGTGATAAAGCCGTCATGGGAACGGCACGCCCCCCGGGTCGATGATGTCGTGATCGAGATGGATCCGGGCATGGCCTTTGGAACCGGAACCCACCCCACCACCCGGATGTGCCTGGAACGCATTGAAGCGCTGGTTGCCGGTCCTGATCCGGCGATCCGCAGCATGCTTGATGTCGGAACCGGATCCGGCATATTAAGCATCGCCGCCGCGAAGCTGGGCGTGGCTAGGGTCGTCGCAATCGACATGGACCCCACCGCCTTACGCTGCGCCCGGCACAATGCCGCCGCCAACCGGGTGGATGATCACATGGAGGTTCATGATGGCCGTCTGGAGGATATAGACGAGCGGTTCGACCTGGTCGTGGCAAACATTCTTTCTGAAATACTGCTCAAGCTG
>CAYWLT010000227.1:0-4942 GCA_964459295.1 uncultured Thermodesulfobacteriota bacterium | reverse complement strand
CTGCTGACCCACGCGGTGTGCGTGGGAATGACCGGCAGCGGCAAAACCGGCCTCTGCATCGCGCTGCTGGAGGAGGCCGCCCTTGACCGCATTCCCGCCATCGTCATCGATCCCAAGGGAGACCTGGCAAATCTTTTGCTCACCTTCCCCACCCTCAGCGCAGCCGACCTGCTCCCCTGGATCAACAACGAAGACGCGCAGCGGCAGGGCCTATCGCGGGAGGCCTATGCTGAAAGCCAGGCGCGCCTCTGGGAAAAGGGGCTTGCCGAATGGGGCCAGGACAGGGCGCGCATCGGGCGCCTGCGCTCGGCCGCCGATTTTGCCGTCTACACCCCGGGGAGCAGCGCCGGACTCCCCGTGTCCATACTCAAGTCCTTTGAAGCGCCCGCGCCCGCCATCGTGGGCGACAGCGACCTGCTGCGGGAACGAATCACCGCGACCGTCACCAGCCTGCTCAGCCTGCTGGGCATCGAAGCGGACCCCATTCAGAGCCGGGAGCACATCCTGCTGTCCACCATCCTGGATGCGACCTGGAAAGGCGGGCGTCCCCTCGACCTTCCCGGGTTGATCATGGCCATCCAGTCGCCGCCCGTGCAAAAAATCGGCATCTTTGACCTGGAGTCCTTTTTCCCGGCGAAGGAACGCTTCGCCCTGGCCATGCGCTTAAACAACCTGCTTGCCGCGCCGGGCTTCCAGTCCTGGCTGCAGGGCGAACCGCTGGACATGGATCGCATGCTGTACACCGAAGCGGCGCAGCCGCGGATGTCGGTCTTCTCCATCGCCCACTTGAATGACGCCGAACGGATGTTTTTTGTGTCGCTGCTGCTCACCCAGCTGGTGGGATGGATGCGCTCCCAGCCCGGCACCACCAGCCTGCGGGCGCTGCTGTACATGGATGAAATTTACGGCTACTTCCCCCCGGTGGCCAATCCCCCTTCGAAAGAGCCGCTCATCACCCTGCTGAAGCAGGCGCGCGCCTTCGGGCTGGGGTGCCTGCTGGCCACCCAGAATCCGGTGGACCTTGACTACCGCGGCCTTTCCAACATCGGCACCTGGTTTATCGGCCGGCTGCAGACCGAGCGGGACAAGGCGCGGATGATCGACGGCCTGGAAGGCGCGGCGAGAAGCGCCGGCGGACGATTCGACCGCCAGCGGCTTGAGCAAACCATCTCCCGGCTGGGAAAGCGGGTCTTTCTGATGAACAACGTCCATGAGGATGAGCCGCTGACCTTTGAAACCAGATGGGTCATGTCCTATCTCGGCGGTCCGCTCACCCGTGACCAGATAAAGCTGCTCATGGACCAACGGCGATCATCAGCCCGGCCGGCCGCACCGGCGTCCCCGCCGACCCCGCAACAAACGGCGTACCACCCGGCGCCTGCCCCCGCGGCCCAGGCACAGCGGCCCATCGCGCCGCCGGGGGTCCCCGAATATTTCATTCCGGTGAATGAGGGAAAAAAAGAAGGGGGACGGCTGTTGTATCAGCCCATGCTCCTGGGCATCGGCGCCGTCTACTATGCCGATGCGGCGGCCGGCGCGGCAGCCAAAGAACAGATCGGGCTGCTCGCCGACATCCCTGAAACCGCCTCCCTGGTGGAGTGGGACAGGGCGGAGCGCGTCGCCCTCTCCGACAGCAGCCTGGAGAAGTTTCCCGATGCCCCCGACGCGTCGTACGGTGATATGCCGAAAAATGCATGGGCCAGGGAAAATTACCGTCTCTGGGGAAAATCATTCCAGGAGTGGCTTTTCCGGAACATGACCATCACCCTGCTCAAGAGCCCCGCCCTCGGCGAGGTATCGCGGCCGGGAGAAAGCGAGCGCGATTTCAGGATTCGCCTGCAGACGGCGGCCCGAGAGACCAGGGACGGGATGCTTGACCGCATCAGCAGGAAATACACCGCGAAAATCGCCGCCATCGAGGAACGCATTCGCAAGGCGGAGCAGGCGGTGGACCGGGAAAAGGAACAGGCCAGGCAGCAAAAGCTGCAGACGGCGCTTTCACTGGGGGCGACAATTTTTGATGCCATCCTGAGCAGAAAAAAAGTGAGCCGCTCCACCGTCGGCCGGGCCTCGACCACCGCGGGCCGCGCCGGTCGCATTTTAAAGGAGAACAAGGACGTAGAGCGGGCGGAAGAAAACGTGGATGAGCTGAAACGGCAGCTCGCCGAACTGCAGACGCTGCTGTCGGAGGAATCGGGTGAGGCAAAAAAGGGGATCGATCCCCTGACCGAACCCCTTGAACAATTTCACATCAAGCCGAAAAAGAAGGACATCGCCGTGGTCCTGACCGCCCTGGTGTGGGTCCCCTACCAGGAAACGGACAAGGGCGGTATCGTTCCCGTATGGTAATCGGCAAGCAGCTCTCACCACGTGTTAATTTCTATGGTTTTTGTGAGCGGTTCACCCTCGTAATCAACAGAATCCATCGCCACGTAATAGTTCCGTTTGGCCACCAGTATTATGTACTTTCCGTTGCGCTGGGAGTTCCTCGCTATATTCCACCATCCTCCGACATTAGTTTTCCTTATCTCGGGGAGAGGGGGTCCGATGATCAGTAGTCGGGCGTTCTCCACCGGAGCACCTGTCTTCTCGTCAACAACCCGGCCGGTAAGGAAAGAAGGAACACCGTATAACTTCCCCATGACGTTCCCACCCGACTCGGTTATATGCCCCGACCCCCCGCCTCCCGGCACTTCCTCTTCCAGTTCAGTCCGCCAGGCTATGAGCAGCCGGTCCATAAGCGGACTATAGGCGGCAACGGCATATTGCTGATTTTTTTCCTCGGTACATATAGGAATATCCGCCCCCAGCCGCTTTCCTGCGGGATTAAGCCAGCCGGCATAAATATCCGCGTTAACCGGCTGAAGCAATGGCGTGCCGGGATCATCATTGCGACCATCCTGCCATACAGCGAAATAGACGCGTCGTCCGGGCAGATATACCATCTGATGCCAAAACTGTACCCACGGTCCATCATCAGCAATGACAAAATCATGACCGGCGGGATTTCCATCACGCCCGATTATTCTGCCCACGATCCCCACACCCGCCATGGTGGGCCTTGCGTCCATCCAGCTGGCCAGAAATTCATTCCGGTCCGGATTGTAGGCAATGTTATTCAACCACTGACCGCCCCCATCCTGCTTCCCGTAATCGTCAACCATGGCAATGGAATCAACCAGCGCGTTACCCTCGCCATCCAGCAGCGCCCCGTAAATATCACCCGGATCGGTCCAGGTCTTGACGTGTCTGAAGTCCTCCCAGTTGAGCAGATAGGTGTCATCCTTGTGATTGTAACATATAAAGGGATTCTGCTGCTCGCCGGGTGCCGTGCAGATTGCGAAGTCTTCCTTGACCACGCTGCCCTGTTCATCCAGAATGGCCGCGAAAACATCATGATTGCCGTTCCTGCTGTCATTGTATGCCACCAGATATTGTTTCCTCACCGGATTGAAAACAATCGACGGATGGTTGGCGTTGGTGGGCTGTTCCGATACGGCAATCGGGGAAGAAAGAACCGTGCCGTCATTTTTTATTAACATGACGAAGGGATCCCATCCGGAAGCCGCCTGCTGCTTGCAAAATGATACCATGTACTGATTCGTAAATGCATTATGGGCGGCCTCGGGCAGAATCTTCTTCCCCGGGCTGGAAGCGTCCAGCAGGGTAATTGGTTCACCCAGCAGGACGCCATCACCGGATATGCGCCGGGCGTGGAGACTGTACTCGTTCTCCCCCCCTGCTTCCCGCACCCCCGTGGTATGCCACAGTACCAGGAACTCGTTATCCACCGCGTTGTAGGTAATACTCGGCATCCATTCATGAAAGACGGTGGTGGAGATAGCCATATCAATATCCAGCGTGCCCATGCCCTTCTCTGACGAGAGGGCCGGTCGTTGCAGGCCCGCAACCACAACAAGCGCAAGCGCACAAACGGTCAGTCTTTTTTTTCGCATACCGGTTCCTCCCTGTAGGGTTATTGTTGTGGCGTCAAAAGCCCCTCCCCTTTGAGCCACATACTATTCAGCAAACCTTATCAGCCCGCGCCACTAGCTTTTTAACCACCTGCTGGATGTACGGCCCAATGTACTCGGCAGTTTATGCCATTTCACCTGTATGGCGCACCCTAATCACACACATGATGACCGGAAGCTCCCTTCCCCTGGTCGGCATACGGCACGGTGGGCATCATGCCTTTCATCAGTTCGCCGCACTTGCCCATTGCCTGCATGGTGGGATCCTGCGCCATTTCCTTTCCGAAGGCCATTGCCTTTTCCTGTGCCTCGTCGCGCTTTCCGCCGGCACACAGGGCTTTTATCTCCGTTTCAATCTGTTGTGAGCGCCGCTCTATCTCCTTCAGTTTCGCTTGATCAATCTTCTCCATGCACGCCTGCATCTTCTCCATTTTCCCCATATCCACTTGGCCCATACCCGGAAAATTCTGGGCATTGACCGCCGCCGGCATGAACAGTAAAAGAATAATTGTTGCCGCCTTCATCATTGATTCACCCCCTTTTCTTATCGGGTTTGCGGTTAGGTAACTTTTGCCATCATCCCTGCGGTTCAATAAACCGATTCCCCGACTTATTCTTTATCCGCCGAGATGATTCTCAGCATATCAGGACTCCACGGGCAGTTCAACCCGATTATTTCCGGCGGCCGGTCCGCCCGCCGCCGGGACACCCACGGCGCAGAACCGCATGATGGCCAACCATATCCCGCAGTTACATGCTTTCTTCGACATGTGCCAAGTCTTAAGCATCTCATTAAATCAATTCTTCCAAAATGAGCGTGTTTGCCAATTGATTACCTTCTCGATCCATCTTTTCCCCCTCACCCCATCCCTCTCCCGCAGGAGACTGTGTCATAATGAGGAAAATCTCGTGTTTGTCATTCTGAACCCTTCGCCGGTCATTCTGAGCGGAGCGAAGAATCTCCTTGT
>CAYWLT010000226.1:0-4960 GCA_964459295.1 uncultured Thermodesulfobacteriota bacterium | reverse complement strand
CATCCAGGCCGAATTTCTTCAGGTAGAACTGTGCCCGTTCCCTCCGTTCGTGCTTCGGGACATTTTGTATCTCCAGGCTGAATCCGATGTTGTCAACCACACTGCGCCAGGGGAACAGGGCGAATTCCTGGAAGATCAATCCGATGCTGCCGTCCGGCTTGTCGATCTGCCGCCCCCCCAGCAAAATCGTGCCCCGGGTGGGCGCTTCCAGTGCGCAGATAATGCGCAGCAGGGTTGTCTTACCGCAGCCGCTGGGGCCGATGATGGAAACAAAGCTGCCCGCTTCAACGGTGAGATTGATGTCCCTCAGGGCTACAAGGGTTTCGCCGGCGTGGGTCTGTGAATAAACTTTGTGTATGCCGGTTAGTTCAAGGCTCATTATTGTCTCTTTCGGGGATGGGGAGAGCAACTCTCGCCTTTAGGCGAAGACTTAAATGCGCTTCCCGCGACGCAAGGGTTCAAGGGTAAGAGGAAAAAGAGTAACGCCCCTTGACCACTAAGGCTGCCGCCTTTAGGCAGTAATAGTTTATTTCTCTATAGCACCTGGCTGGGAATGTCTCGTCGGTCATCGCCATCGGAGCATCGCGTGCTCTACCCCCCGCAGGCAGACGTCCAGCGTGTATCCAATGACGCCGATGATGATCATTCCGGCGACAATGTGGTCGGGACGCTGGATGTCGCGGGCGACCATGATCATGTATCCCAGCCCGTAACCGCTCTTTATCCCGGTAAACTCAGCCGCGATAAGGGTCATCCAGGCGATTCCCATGCCGATTCGTGCGCCGGTGTATATGGCCGGTGTAGCGCCCGGTATCAAAATTTTAAGGTAGATGTCCCTGCGTCGCGCTCCAAGGGTGCGCGCCGCCTCGATGAGCAGGGCGTCGACCGACAGTACGCCGGACACGGTGCTCAACAGCATGGGGAAAAAAGCCCCCAGAAAGATGATAAAGACGGATGACTTCAAGCCGATGCCGAACCAGAATATGGCGAGGGGTATCCAGGCAAGCGGTGGTATGGGCCGGATGATTTCTACCAGCGGCGTGACCAACTCCCGCAGCACCCTGGACCAGCCCATCATGATGCCCATCGGGACCGCGACCAGAAGCGCCAGAAAGAAGCCATTGAGCACGCGGTACAGACTTTCCTCTATGTGACGGATGAGCGTGTAGCCCTGGGGCAATCCGGTAAGGGAGAGGGTTTTAATACTTACAATGGCCGCCCAGGGGGAAGGGAAAAACTTGTCTGTAAACAGCGAGGAAAAGGAAAGAAACTGCCATAGCGCAACAACCGTGACCAGGATGATAACTTTTAAGATGTTTACCTGCACGAAGCCGCCTTTGGGGAACGATTATGAACGCAGAGGGGAACAATTAAAAACCATTATAAGCACTTCAGGGCCGCTAAGGCAATAGAGAATTATGGGATTATTCTCTATTGCTTTTCACGGGATGTCTGATTGCGCATGAGGCCGGCTATAGAGTGGCGCAGCGACAGTTGAAGCTGGAGGGCCATGCTCGGTCATGGCTGCATGTGAGCGGACGCGACGGAGCGCGTCCCTCCATAAGATCTGTTTTCTCATCAGACAATGGTATCGGTCATTTCGGATGAAGTCGCGATGCTGAAATGCCGACGGCCTGCCGCGCTCGTTCATGAGGCTCCGGAGGGGTGATGCCGACTATTGCGACGGCGCGACCTTCTCCGGGAAGCCGGCCACGGCGGACTTCCTTATGCCGGGTATGGTTTTTATCGCACGCCCGGTAGTATGGGCATAGATAACGGGGCGGAAAATCAGGCGGCGGGCTAAAAGAGGAAAACGGCGGCTGCAAGCACGGTGCAATAGCCGTGTTTTACGATGGCCGACTGGGTGATATTGGAGGTTCTGACAATCTTGCCACTGATGCGGTACACTTCCTGTTTTTCATCCCAGCACTTGTCGTCATCAAATTCAATGCCCAGGGTTGAGGCGAGCATGGCCGCGGCCAGATCCTCCGCGTAATCGCCGGCATATCTTTCAGTTTGTCCGTAGGCATGATGTTCGCTTAGGTAGCCGTAGAGATCCTTGTCATTGGGCAGGGCGCAGCCGATGGAAGCGGCAATCAGCCGGCTGAACTCGTTGCTGCTGCACCGCGCCATCACGCAATAGGTTATCTCCCCCGGTGTCAGCGCTTCCAGCCCGTGCTTGCGGGAAACGATTTTGCACTTGGGGGGGAAGATACTCGAGACCGAAACCAGGTTGGACTTTTCTATCCCCGCGTCTCTCAAGGCAAGCTCAAAGGATCGGAGCTCCTCCTTGTGCCTGCCGACGCCCTTGGTGAAAAAGATCTTTTTAGGTACGTTCTGCATGGTGGCCTTCGATAAAAAAACGTTACTGTTTCAAATGCTCCAAGGACGCCAAGCCGCCCTTGAGCCGTTTTTTATAAATTACATATATTAACCAAACGAAAAAGGAAATCAAATGTTTTTTTGCAAAATGATGATTTTTTTCTAAAGGCGGTTTTCAGGTTTTTCCCGTCCACGATTTTACAAACCTTTCTATGCTCCGGTCATAGGTTTTTTCCACCTCTTGCGGGAAAAAGCACCCGGGCAATTCCCGGCGGGAGCGGTGGTAGTCCACGCACTTGCAGCAGATGCCCCGCTTCGAGCATGAAGCATAGGTGCAGGAACAATCTTTTAAATTACTTTGCTGGTCGCATTGTCGCATAGTAAGGCACCTCGCACAAGATAAAGTTTTTTTCTAGTCCAACAGGTTAAGGACAAAATGCAATTGAGTTTTTTGTATAGCAGCGCCGGTATTTTACCGAAGCGCTCTGATTAAGCTTGCGGAGCAATCAGATGGCGATTTCTCCTCTTTCACCGGTACTGATGCGGATCGCTTCCTCAACCGCGACAACATACACTTTCCCATCTCCTCGAAGCCCGGTGTGCGCATTCTCCCCAATGAGTGAGGTGATCCGGTCTGCGAGCTCGTCTTGACAGAAAATCTCAATTTTTATATGGGGGACATATTCCACCATATTTTCTATGATCCGGTCCTGGGCGCCCTTTGCCCGGTGCCGCCCGAATCCCTGCACTTTGGTAACACTGAGTCCGGTCAGCCCCTCAAGATCATGCAGGGCCATCGCTACTTTGGAAAGCATGTTTGGTTTTATGTAGGCGGTAATCATTTTCATGGTGTTCTCTCCTCGGGTCCAGGGGTTTATTGACTGTATTGCCGTCTTTCCACCCGTGTTTCGAACCAACCATAGATAGTCGGCAGTATCACCAGGGTGAGGAAGGTCGAGGTTATGAGTCCCCCCATGACCACGACGGCGAGAGGCTTTTGAATGTCGGCGCCCGATCCGGTGGCATAGAGCATGGGGAGGTGACCGATGAAGCTCACCAGCGCCGTCATCAACAGCGGCCGGAAGCGAAGTTTGCAGCCCAGGTGTATGGTTTCAGCGACGTTTTTACCCTCATCGCGCAATTGCCGAAAAAAAGCGATGAGGACAACGCCGTTTTGAACCGCGATGCCGAGAAGTACAATGAACGACACGGCAGCCGACACTGACAGCGGCATACGATAGGCCCAGATGGCCACTACTCCGCCGACCAGGGCAAAAGGCAGATTCAGCAAAACCAGCAGCGAATCTCTGATGGAACCCAGGGCGAGATAGAGGAATAGCAGGATGAGCAGCAAGGCGATGGGAACGACAATGGAAAGACGTTTCATGGCGCGCTGCTGGTTTTCAAACTGCCCGCCGTATTCCATGAAGTAGCCGGGGGGCAGTTCCTTTTCCAGAACCGAGATCCGGTTCTGTGCTTCGGCAACGAAACTTCCCAGGTCGCGTCCCCGGATGTTGACTTCGGCGACGACGCGTCGTATCCCCTTTTCACGGCTGATCTGAGCAGGGCCTTCCACCAGGGTTATTCGGGCAATACGGGCAAGAGGAACGATTTCACCCGTTGCTCCCCGCACCAGCAGCTGCTTCAGATCTTCAATGCCGGTTTGCTCGCCCGCCGGAAAACGTACCACCGTGGCAACACGCATTTGCCCGTCGATGGCGGTAGTAGCCGCCTTTCCGGCAATGGCAATTTCCAGAAGCTCATTGACATCCGAAACGTTAATGCCGAAACGCGCCATTTCCTGCCGGTTCAGTGCAACTTCAACCTGTTCCATGCCCGATACTTGTTCCACCTTGACATCCTCGGCGCCCCGTATATTGGAGAGCATGGCTGCGGCACGGTCTGCGAACGACTTGAGGGTTGCAATCTCCTGGCCAAAGATCTTTACCGCAAGGTCGCTTTTCACCCCGGAAATGAGTTCATTGACCCGCAGTGCTATGGGCTGTGAAAATGATGCGCGTATGCCTGGGATCGCGGAAATCTCGTTTTGCAGCGCGCTCACCAGCGCGGCCTTGCTGCGCCCGCTCTTCCATTGGTTTCGTGGTTTAAGCATGACAAAAAAATCAGTCTGTTCCGGGCCCATGGGATCTTCTGAAATTTCCGCCCGCCCGGTCTTTGAAATGACGGCGGTCGCTTCAGGCAGGGTGGCCAAAATCTTTTTTTCCAGAAAAGTGGCTACCGCCGTGGATCCTTCAAGCGAAGCATTGGGAAGTCGAACAATATTAATGGCTATGGATCCTTCATCCAGGCTGGGGATAAATTCGGTGCCTAATCGAGTGGCGATTATGCCGGCGGCGATGAGCACGATGAGGGAGATGATCAAGGTGCGTCGCGATCGATGCCGCACCCGGGTCAGAAAATTGAGGTAGCCGCGGTGTAGCCGGGTAATGATTCTAAATTCCTTCTCGGGTTTCTGCTGCAACACGCATTCTGAAATCACCGGAATGATGGTCAGCGCAACCACCAGGGATAGAAAAATGGCAAGGAGCATGGTGAGGGTCAGGGGGATGAACATTTTTCCTTCAACCCCCTGCAGTGAAAGGAGGGGAAAAAGCACCACCACGATGATCAGGATCGA
>CAYWLT010000225.1:0-4985 GCA_964459295.1 uncultured Thermodesulfobacteriota bacterium | reverse complement strand
AATTCACCATACAACCTCTTTCTGTCATTCCCGCGAAAGCGGGAATCCATAAAATTCAAACACATGGATTCCACGATCAAGTCGGGGAATGACAAGAAAATGAATAATTAGAGGTTCCCATAATTCGTAATTCGTAATTTATAATTGCTCCTTTCTGTCCCCTGAACCCTGCCCCCTCTCCTCTTTATCATCCTTCAGCTCACTTTTCAATTGATATAAATCCTCCCAGCTCAGTCCGCCCACCCTGCAGGGAAGAATGGAGTTGTTGTGACAAAGCGGTTCATCCAGGTTAAAGCGCGAGTGACGGCGAGCATCATCCCACAATGCCGTTCCCGGTATGGGCGAATACTCCGCCAGATAAGGACGGGCGCCGCAGTCCCGCACAAACCTGATGCTTTTTCTAACCTCATCGATGTCCTGCCCCGGAAGTCCGGCGAGCAAATAAACCCCTATATCCTTTCCTTCATATCCCGCTTTTCTTAAATGCATTACCGCCTGCTCAAATTCACGGCTGGTTATTTTTCCTCCTGTCTTCTCCTGAAGGATATCATCCGATGTTTCCAGACCGAGCCGGATGGTTTTAAATCCCGTTTGGTACATCAGTTCAGCAACTCCCGCGGTAATCTCCCTCGCGTGGATGCCATTGGGCGTGTGAAAATTGAGGGAGCCATGTTTATTCAGGACTGTCAGGAGCAGCGGGATAAAACGATCTTCAGCCTTATACAGCAGCGCATCATCATAAAAAACAATGTTCCTCACCTGGTAGCGGTCAACCCAGTATGATATTTCATCAGATATTTTTGAAGGATCCCTTGGCCTGAATGCATCATTCAGAAGAGACGACGCACAATAGGTACAGTTGTAGGGACAACCTCGCGCAGTAATAAGACACAGCACATCCTGCGCTTTGAGCAAATCAAAAGCGGGATACGGCAAGGAGTCCGGCCGATTGGGATCCGGTATAGATGAGATATCAGAATTTGTTATTCCACTAACTGCTTTAAGGACCGGCGTCTCGCCCTCACCCCGGATGCATAAATCTGCTCCGGAATATCGTACCGCATGCTCATGACATAATGTCGCGTAGACACCGCCAAGTATGACCGGCACACCGGGAAAGTGATCTTTGACCAGGCGGATGGCATGAAATACGCCCGGATACCAGTAGGTCATCATTGAGGTAACCACAACCACGTCCGGCCGGGGCAGCTTTTCCAGCGTCGCCGCAAAACAATCGGGGCTCATGCCGTAGCGGCTGTACTTCCGGGGAATGGACGCCAGCACGTCGGGCTTTTCTACCTGCATCTTCCGAAAATGCCCATCCCCGTATTCCGTGCGCCCCGTATCGTTTTTGCCGGCTTGGCCGTCAGCAAGACAATCAAGCAGTTCCACTCCAAAGCCGTTCTCTCGCAGCACACTTGCAATATAGAGCAGCCCGAGCGGCCGCGCCCACAAATCGTATGCGGCAAAATCATAAATCCAGGGATTAATGAGGAGTATTGTGGGAGGTTGTTTCATGAGCAAGTTTACAGTTGACGGTTTGCAGTTGACAGCATCACAGGGGTCAGGAAACAACAATTATAAATTACCAATTATGAATGGTCATTAGTGTCCAAAACAAGAGAATAATCATTTGATTTTATGAAACGTTTTACATGAGATTGCTTCGTCGCTAAAGCTCCTCGCAACGACCCTATCGGTGCGTCATTGTTTGATTTTGTCGTTGCGAGCCCTTCGTGTGCGCTCAGGATGAACTCCGCGCGGCAATCTCGTTTTTGGACAAGACTGATGAATGGTATAAATTTATAATTCGCAATTCATAATTGTTGCCCCCCCTTCCCTCTTACCACAACTTATGCTATCTTGAAACCAAACATTTCTTGTGAGGCGGCATGGATATTCTGGTACTGGGCGCCGGCGCGATGGGAAGCGCATTCGGCGGATTTCTTGCCAAAAGCGGCAACCGGGTGATCCTGTTCGGCAGGGAGAACTGCATCAGCGCCATCAACAGCCGCGGCCTCTTTATCCAGGGCATCTGGGGCAGCCATCACATCACCAACATCAAAGGATACAGCAGCCTGTCGAAAATCGCGCGGCTGGAAGGCAGGCGGTTCGATCTCATTCTCCTCACCGTCAAATCTTATGACACGGAAAGCGTCATGCATAACTACCTGAACACGTTTGGCACATCCAATCTGACCGTATCGCTGCAAAACGGGCTGGGGAACTTGGAGACCGTTTCAGGCCTGCTGGGAAAGGGGAAGACCATCGGCGGCCGGGTGATATTCGGCGCGGAACTGCTGGAGCCGGGGGTTGTCAAAATCACGGTTTATGCCGACAGGGTTCTGCTGGGCTCGCTCAAGCACGGCGTCCCTCTCGAGAAAGTCAAAGAGGTGTGCCGATTGTTCGATGAGGCGGGAATTCCGACCACCTGGACCGAAGACATTGAAAAGCACCTCTGGGGCAAGGTGCTTTATAACAGCGCCCTCAACCCGCTGAGCTGCCTGCTGGAAGTAAGTTATGGGGAGCTGCTGAAAAATGAACACGCCAAGCGCATCATGAACGATATCATTGAGGAACTGTTCACCGTTATAAACCGGAACAAGATATCGGTGGATTGGGGCACTGCGGCTGAATACGCATCCCATCTGTTCACACAGCTCATTCCTCCCACCCGGGATCACTATTCCTCCATGCTGCAGGACATCCGGCACGGGAAAAGAACCGAAATAGACGCCCTGAACGGCAAGGTGGTAGCACTGGCAGAAGACTTGCGTTGCGACCTGCCGGTAAACCGGGTGCTGACCGCGCTGGTCAAGGCAAAGAGACAGTAATGGGGCGGTCATTACTCCACGGTCCATAGTCGACAGCAAAAGACATAAAGAATGCATGCAGTTATTCTTCAAGGGTTCCGTGGTTGCAGTTTGGAACATTTGATATTTCATTTTGAGATTGTTTAGGATTTCGTGCTTCGGATTTCGGATTTTGAATCAAGATAAAAATAGCAAACTTGCCTTCGCTGGACCATATGGATCAACTGCTTGACGAATTCCTCAACTATCTCCTGGTAGAACGCGGCCTGTCTCGCAACACCCACGATTCGTATGCCGGCGACATGAAGAAATATCTTACCTTTCTGTATGACCGGAACATTAAAGATATCGCGGAAACGACCGATGTAACCATCAGCTTGTTTTTATCAACCCTGAAAAAGTCGTCCCTGTCGCATCGCACCATCGCGCGCAATCTCTCCTGCATAAAAATGTTCTATAAATACCTGGCGGAAAACAAATATATTCAAAGCGATCCGGCGCTCAATCTTGAGACCCCCAAAGGCGCGGTGACCCTGCCGCACGTTCTGGGCATCGATGAGGTCGACCGGCTCCTGCAGCAGCCGGACCGAAGCCGACCCCGCGGCCTGCGGGACGCCGCCCTGCTGGAACTGCTCTACGCAACCGGACTTCGGGTTTCCGAGCTGGTGGGCCTCCCCCTCAATGCCCTCAATCTTGAAGCAGGTTATCTCATCGCCTTCGGAAAAGGATCCAAAGAGCGGGTGGTGCCGATGGGCGAGGCTGCGCAAAACGCCGTCAGCGATTACCTGCAAAAGGCGCGGCCCCGACTGCTCGGCAACAGCCGCAGCTCTCATATCTTCACGGCCAGAAAAGGCAAGCCTTTGACCCGCCAGGGATTTTGGAAAATTATCAAGAAGTATGCGCAGCAGGCCGGCATCCTCAAGAACATTACTCCTCATACCCTGAGGCACTCGTTTGCCAGCCATCTCCTGGAGCGGGGCGCCGACCTGCGCTCAGTGCAAATCATGCTCGGCCACGCCGACATCTCAACCACCCAGATTTACACCCATGTCACCAGCGAGCGGTTAAAAAAGATCCACACCCGATTTCATCCCCGCGCCTGACGCATCATGAAACACACGGCTTCGCACACCACCAATCTGCTGCTGGTTACGGAAAGGCCGGCGCAACGCCATCCCCTGCACGATTTCCTTTCTCAACAGGGCTACCAGGTAATCAGCACCCGGAGCGCCGACCGCGCGATGGATCTCATCGGCAAGAATAGCGCCCAGATTGTTCTCCTCTGCTTCGCACGCAACCCCCTTGTCACCAGCCTCCTTTTTCAGCTGCTGAAAAGAATCAAAGAGCTGGATGAGCGAACCGAGGTCCTGCTGGTGGCACCGCGCTGCAGTGAGGATTTTGCCGCGAAAGCGGCACAAGGGGGGGCCGCCGATTGCATCAGCGCATCCGGTGACCTTGACGCCGTCCTGCAGGCCATCAAACGGGTGGAAGAGTACTACAGCATCCGTAACCAGACCGGGCGGCTGGAACACGATATCCAGGCACTTTACACCTTTCAGGGCATGATCAGCAGGAATCCGCGCATGCTTGAGGTCTTCAGTCTGGTAAAGCGTCTGGCCAGGCATTTTACCAGCATATCGATTACCGGGGAAACGGGCACCGGCAAGGAGATGGTGGCGCGGGCCATCCACCATTTGAGCCCGCGCGCCGACAAGCAATTCCTCCCCTGCAACTGCGCCGCCTTTCCGGAAATGCTGCTGGAACGTGAGCTCTTCGGACATGTAAAGGGCGCGTTCACCGGCGCAATCGATTCCAAACCCGGCATCTTTGAATACGCTGACGGCGGCACGGTGTTCCTGGATGAGATCGGTGAAATGCCGCTTTCTTTGCAAACAAAACTGCTCAGGGTACTGGAAGACCGCACCATCCGGCGCATCGGGTCGCCGCACGAAACTGTGGTGGACGTCCGAATCATAACCGCGACCAACCGGGATTTGCGCCTGGCCGTAAAAACCGGCCATTTCAGAGAAGATCTCTTCTACCGTATCAACGTGATTGATATCGACCTTCCCCCCTTAAGGGAACGCAGGGAAGATATCCCGCTGCTCTGCCATCACTTCCTTACCCGGGTCAACGGCAAATGCGGCACGAACATCACAGGCATCTCCCGCG
>CAYWLT010000224.1:0-4995 GCA_964459295.1 uncultured Thermodesulfobacteriota bacterium | reverse complement strand
AGGATTATCATCGAGGAAATCACCAATCTTGAGAACATCCTCACTGACATCCTCTATTTTGCCAGGCCCGCCGAACCGAAATGTGATCTGGCCGATTGCAACGCCGTCATTGCCCATGTTTTAGAGTTTTTGGCCCTTGAGCTGGAGGAAAACAAAATCGGCGTCGAATGCCGGCCCGCCCCCGAGCTTCCCTTGATCTGCATTGACCAGAACCAGATCAGGAGGGTCATCATCAATATTATCAGAAATGCCATGCAGGCCATGCCGGACGGCGGTAACGTTACCATAACCACCCGGCGGGATGAACGGTGGCTGACGGTTGAAATTGTTGATACCGGAACGGGGGTGGCCGAGGCCGATATCGATAAAGTATTTGACGCCTTTTACAGCAGCAAGACCACCGGTTCCGGCCTGGGACTGGCGGTTTCGGCGCAAATTGTCAATAATCACGGCGGCACCATTGAAGTGAAGAGCGGAGTACCCAATGGTACGGTTTTTGTCGTAAAACTGCCCCTGGTGTCGCCGCTTCAGGTAAAGCACACTTAGTCGGGGGAGGCATGACGAAGGCAGGCCGACGGCGGGAGAGAACATGCACGATGATACCAAAGAGATAACCGATATAATTATGGCGGCGAGCGAAAAGGCCCGGCGCGAAACCGAGGATATCCCGGAGCCGGCGATTAGCCGCACCGTGGAGTGGCCGCTAACCTGCACGGTGGGGCCGGGGCTGGAGGGGGCGATTGCCTGTGAAAGCAAGATCGGGTATGTCAACGGGACCAAGGGGCGGCTGATATACCGCGGTTACGATATATTCGACCTTTGTGCCAACTCCACCTATGAAGAGGTGAGCTATCTGCTCATGTACGGCGTCCTTCCCAGCAGCGTCCGGCTGGCGGCGTATAAAAAGCGGCTGGTCGGATATCGCGTGCTTAATAAGACGTTGCGCATGCTGATGGGCTTTGACGTGGAAACAATGAACGCCATGTCCGCGCTCCGTTTGGGCACGAACCTGATGAGGCAGGAGTTCACCTACGCTGATCAGGAGGAAGGAAAGCCCCTCCCCGGCGAAGCCATCGGCAGCGATGAAGATTCAATCCCCATGGAAACCGTACCCCGCGGCGAGCAGGAGGCCATATATGAGTTTAAGCGCCCGAGCATTGCCGAGAAGGAAGCGGTTAACCGGCAGCTGCATGATCCCGGCGATTTTGAGGCGTGCTTCCACCTGCTTTCCGGCGTCGCCACCATCACCGCGGCTATCGGCCGGGTGCGCCAGAACCGGATGCCGGTGGAGCCTGATCCCGGGCTGAGCCACGCCGCCAATCTCCTCTATATGCTCAGCGGCCGGAAACCCTCCCCCATGGAAGAGCGCATCATGGATGTGGCGCTGATCCTGCACGCTGATCACGGAATGAACGCAAGCACCTTCGCGACCATGGTGGTGGCCTCCACCCTGTCGGACATCTACCTGTCGGTCGGCGCGGGGATTGCTGCGCTCCACGGCCCGCTGCACGGCGGCGCCAACGAAGAGGTCATTCGCACCCTCTTGGCAATCGGCGAGGCAGACCGGGTGAGTTCCTGGCTGGACAAGACCCTGGCGCGCAAGGGCCGGGTTCCTGGATTCGGCCACCGCGTCTACAAGGCCTACGATCCGCGCGCCCGCATTCTCGGCCCGCTGGCACAATTTCTGGTTGAACAGAAGCGGCGTGACAAAAAGCCGCTCTTTGGCATCGCGCAGGAGCTGGAAAGGGAAATGAGCGTGCGTGTCGGCGCAGCGAAGAAGATATTTCCCAACGTGGATTTTTTCTCGGGCATTGTATACAGCTGCCTGGATATTGACCCGGACATGTTCACCACCATGTTTGCGGTGAGCCGGACGGCGGGGTGGACGGCTCGGGTCATGGAATATTTGCAGCATAACCGCATATTCCGCCCCCGGGCCATGTATACCGGCGAGTTGAACAACCGCTATGTCCCTCTGGCCGATCGGGCGGGATAGCTCGGGCGGACCAGGGCCGCTCACCCATCGTCGGCGTCCGGAATAACGCCGCCGGGTGGTAAATCAGTCAGCCGTCCGGCGCAGCATGGCGATGGTCGCGCCCCATCCTCCGGCATCGGGGGGTGCCGGGTAAAGGCGCTCAATGAGGGGATGGTGCAGCAGGCACGCGTGCACCCGCGCACGCAGCGCGCCGGTACCCTTGCCGTGAATTATCCTGACCGAGGAAAATCCCGCCTTGACACACTCCTGAATGTATTCTTCGAGCAGATCGGCAATTTCCCCGGGAGCGAAGGTATGCAGGTCAAGCCAGTCTTCCAGGGGAATCTTCACCGGCTGCGTCACGTCGTCGTCTGGGTTCATAAAGGCACCAGCACTGATCCGGTGGGGAGAAGGTTGCGGGTACGGGTTATGGATATGCCGGCCCGCGCGGGCACATCGGCAGCCTCGGTTTTACGGGTTGCCGGTGCCGGAAAGCGGGATATTAAGCATGCGGGTAAGGATGGGCACAAGCGCGTTCACGTTTTTATCCAGCCGGTAGTTGAGGTACTGTATTCCGTCTCCCCGCTGCACTTCAATGGTAAACTCCGTCTCATGGCTCAGCTGATATACCGCCTTCAGCACGTCGGTGAGATCGTTCAGTTCCAGGTCGTTTACCCGCTTTATGATATCGTTATTTTGCAGCCCGAGTTTTTCAAAATCATTTCCTTCGTGCAAATGCCTGATCTTGAAGCCGGCGGCCTCGCCGTGCTCGCGATGCTGAAAGGCAATGACCTGGCCGGCGTACTGATCGATATTGCGGATCATATCGGCGGCCTTGTCGGCAGACACCAGCCAGGTAGTATCGTCCAGTTTGGTAAAGGACGAATCGGGATCTGACCGGCCGGCGCCGGGCGAGCGGGTGAGCACGATCGACCTGTCGCCGGAGGTCAGGGTGACGCTGTCCACGTCTATCGCGGTGATGCTAAACCCTTTTATGGCGTCCCCCAGCCGGTACACCCCCCGGATTCTCGTATCAAGGTCTTCAAGTATGGCAGTGGATTTATCCCCAAAGACGGTTGTTCCGACCAGCCGCAGGTTCGGGGCTGCCGGATGCGGCGAGGCGTCGTCCACCGGTTGGTGCTTTGCCGTTCCCGGGGCAGCCGCCTTGCCTGCCGGAGCGGATTTGCCTGTCGGGCCGCCGGCGGCGTCGGGCGCGAGTGCTCCCCGGGCTGCTGGTTCAGAGTGGAGCACGTTCCGGTCCAGACGGGAGATGATGAGGAGGGCAATCAGGATCGCTGCCCCGATGGAGCCGAGGATGATATAAAAGTATTTAGTCATGCGGGCGGCGGTGGTTATGGAGAAACGGTTGATCGGTCAGGCACGGCCTATGTCGCCGTCATCGGCGCACAGTTCCGTCAGCGCGGCTTCATAGGATTCCAGGGTCATCCGGTTGAAAAGAACGAAGCGGACGGTTGAGAGGGTTGTATCCCCCTTGAGGTGCTTGATGACCGCTGCCAGGGCAATACGGGCTGCCTGATCGAGGGGATATCCGTATGCGCCGGTGCTGATCGAGGGAAAGGCGATGCTGGCAAGCCGGTGTGTCGCGGCCAGGGCAAGAGAGCTGGCATAGGCGCGCGCCAGCAGCGACGCTTCGCCGTGCGAACCGCCCCGCCACACCGGGCCGACCGTGTGAATCACATGCCGCGCCGGCAGCGCTCCGCCGGTGGTAATGACCGCCTCCCCGGTGGGGCAACCGCCGATTTTTTTACATTCCTGCACTATGGCCGGTCCGCCGGCGCGGTGGATGGCTCCGTCGACACCCCCTCCACCCAGCAGGCTGCTGTTGGCGGCATTGACGATGGCATCAACCTGCTGACCGGTGATATCCCCCTCGACCAGTTCAAGCGTGCAACGGGCGATGGCAACCTTCATGGAGCTCCCCTGGGACTTGGCGACCGCCTTAACATATCCTGTTCCCGCCCGCGTGTCAAGACCCGCTGCCGCGGGGCATCGCGCGGATGATGTTGATCCGGCCTGATTAGGATTGATCCGCAACTTTTCTAAAGTCTTCCGGGGTGTTAAGGTTGAGAAACGAACGGAGGTCCCCGTCCAGCGGCCGCAGTTCCGCGGCGGTTACTTCACACAGCCGGGCGTGAGGAAACAGCGCGGTAATTTTAAATGTTGAGCGGCGGATGAGTTCCTCCACCGGCTTGAGCAGTCGCCTGGAATAAAGGGCATGAAGCGGATGATAGCCGTCATCCAGCAACGGCATCACAATGTCGTAGCCGGAGCGAATCGAGACCATGTGCTCGAGTACGGGTTGACTGATGAAAGGCATGTCGCAGCCGGCGACAAAGGCATAGGAGTAGGATGCATAATACAGGCCGGTATAGATCCCCACCAGCGGGCTGCGGTCCGGGAAGAGATCGACCGCGATTTCAAGATCCAGCGAGGCGTACTCAAGCGGCGAGGTGGTGACCAGAATGACCTGCCGGAAGAGCGTGTTGAACAAGGCAGCCGTTCTATCGATGATCCTCTGGCCGCTAACCGTAAGGAATGCCTTGTTGACCCCCATTCTGACGTTTTTCCCGCCGGCGAGGATCACCCCGGTCAGGGGAAACTTTTCGAGATGTTGCCGCCCGCCGCCGCTCATCTTCAAAAGGCCCTTTGTGGACAATACAAACAATTTTAATGCGCCTACTATAGCATGGCGCAGGCCCTTTGCAAAGCCCTTTGATGGTGCGGGACGGCATGGAGCGGGTTCTATAACCAGCATAAGATTTATCAGACGCTTTGCCGCCGCGCATAGCCGAGCTGGCCGCAGGCGGCGCCGACGTCCCGGCCTTTGCTCTGCCGCAGCATGACGGTGAAGCGCTTAGCGGTGAGGCATTCACGGAATTGTTCTATGGTGAAAGGGTGCGGCGTTTTAAACCCGGCCCCCGCGTGCTCATTAAATGGTATCAGATTGCTTTTGCAGGGCACACGCCGGAACAGTGCGGCAAGTGCGCGCGCCTCGTCCC
>CAYWLT010000223.1:0-5024 GCA_964459295.1 uncultured Thermodesulfobacteriota bacterium | reverse complement strand
TACCTGAAGTTGTTCGCGGCCCCACTGGATAACCAGGAGTATCCCGCACATTTCAAGCGCACCCCGCTCTTGACCCATCTTCTTTCCCTAGAAGGCGGCTTTGAACGGATCAGGGGCGGATTCTCCCGCGGGCAGAAGAGCAACATCAATCAGGCGCGGAAAAAAGGGGTGACGGTGCGTGTGGGCGGCACAGAAGAGGACTATCGACGCTACTTCCACATATATCAGGACACATTGAAACGATGGGGCGCTCAGGCAGGCGCGCGTTACCCGTGGGGTTTGTTCCGCAATCTATGTGAGGCACGCAGCCCGGATATCAAGCTCTGGCTGGCTGAAAAGGAGGGAAAAGCGATAGCCGGGGTGATAGCCCTCTACTGCAACACGACGGCGCTCTACTGGCACGGGTGCAGCCTGCAGGACTATTTTGACCACTATCCCAACAATCTCCTCCATGCCGAAATCATCCGGGACGCGTGTGAGCGGGGATATGCCCGGTATGACTTAAGCCCGAGCGGAGGCTATGAAGGGGTGATAAGGTTCAAGGATTCCTTTTCGGCGCAGCGGGTCGGTTTCAACGCCTATCACTGGAAAAAAAAGGCGCTCTGAATCGGCAGCAACCGATACTGCCGGATACGAACCGGCGCGGATTCTTCATCTCCACGAGGAATTGCACATGAAAGCTTCACAACCCGGTTTTCTCAGGTGGTATATTAAGAATTTAAAAAACCAGTATAAGGATGCCATGGCGCTCCATCGCATCAAGCAGAAAAACCCGACCGTCACCATTGAAGATGACGTGATGATCATCGGTCCGCAAAATCTGGTGTTGGGGAAACACATTGTCATCCAAAAGGGAACCATTCTTAACTGCGGGGGGATGCGATGGTGCGACTACCGGGGGAAGATCACCATCGGCGATAATTGCGAAATCGGGCCCTACTGCATACTCTACGGGGCGGGTGAAATTGAGATAGGACGGGGCTGCGGCATTGCCATGGGTTCCACCATACTCTCACAGCAGGGCGATCTGTCGAAGGTTTTTGAGGAAGGTCACGATCTATCGACGTCCCGCGTCCCGATCAAATATGACAAGGTGGTGCTTGAAGAAGGGGCGTGGATCGCGGCCCGTGCCATTATCATGCCCGGAGTAACCATAGGGAAAGGGGCGGTCATTGCACCGGGAGCGGTTGTGCACAAGGATATTCCGCCCTTCAAGATGGCGCTGGCCCCGCCGGCGCGCATCAGTCAGGCGGCCCCGCCCCAACGGGACACGGACCGCGGGCCGGGAAAGATTTTGCCGGGGACCGCTGACGCCCCTTAATTATATCATCCGCGCACTTTTTACCATCGCCCCGCTTTCATTTCTTTCGTCCATCGCAAGCTGCATGGCGATCAAACCGGAAAAGGAGCAACCCATGTCCAGGGTCATCGCGCACTCGGTAAAATCATATTTATTCCGAACCGGAAGCTGGATTTATGCCCAGATCAGCGCCCTCAAGCGCTATCATCCCATTGTGATTACCAGCAAAACAAGCAACCTCGATATTTTCCCGGTGCCTGAGATATACTCTCTCTCCGACCTCAATCCGCTCAATCGGTTTATACAGCAGCAGTACATGAAGCTCACCGGCTCGCCCTATTCTTTTTTTTACCGGACTCTAAAAAAAAGGGAAGCGGCACTGATTCACTCCCACTTCGGCAACCGCGGCTACTTTGACCTCCCGCTCAAGCGAAAGCTCGCCATTCCCCAGGTCACCACCTTTTACGGCCATGACGTTTCGCTGCTGCCCCGGGATGAACGCTGGCGGCGGCGTCTGGAAGTGCTCTTTGCCGAAGGCGACCTGGTGCTGGCGGAAGGCAATTACATGAAAAAGACCCTGACGGAGCTTGGCTGCCCCGAGAGCAAGCTCAGGGTGCAGCATCTGGGCATTGACCTTAACAAAATACCCTTCATCCCGCGCAAGCCGAATGGCGACGGTACCATCAAGATCCTGGTTGCCGGCACCTTCAGGGAGAAGAAGGGAATCACCTACGCGCTGGAGGCCTTCGCGAAAATCGTTCCACATCACAAAAATCTTGCGCTCACCCTGGTGGGTGACGCGGGGCGCAGCCGGCGGGAGGTTGACTACAAAAAGGAGATTACTTCCATAATCAGCGCGCGCAACATCGCCGGCCGGGTCAACTATCTCGGATTCCTCCCCTATCCGGCATTCATCAAGGAGGCGGAGCATAATCATATTTTCCTCTCCCCCAGCATTCATCCCTCCGACGGAGAGACGGAAGGTGGTGCCCCGGTTGCCCTGATTGAAATGTCCGCCTACGGCATGCCCATTGTCTCCACCTTCCACTGTGATATCCCGGAGGTGGTGGTTGACGGAGTAAGCGGATTCCTGGTTCCCGAAAAGGACACCGACGCGCTCGCCGAACGGCTCGAACACCTCGTCACCCATTCCGAAACCTGGGAATCCATGGGACGCGCCGGCCGGAAGCACATTGAAGCCGAGTTTAACATCGCGCAGCAGGCAGAAAAGCTGGAGCAGCATTATGACAGTCTATTGTAATGATGCTGGATGCTGGATACCGGATGCAGGATACAGGATGCAAGATGCAGGATGCTTATCCATTACTCCATTACACCAGTGTCCATTCTCCATTTGATGCTGGATGCAAGAGTTCCTGCAGGCATCCAGTAATCCATCACTCCAACACTCCCGTCTCGCACCGAGACTGGATTCAGGATACATGATGCAGGTTAGCCCGCGGGTAAGCATTATCATTCCCACCTTCAATCGCAGGGATTATCTGCCCATCGCCCTTGACTCGGTGCTGGCGCAAACCTACACCGATTATGAAATCGTCATCATCGACGACGGTTCAACCGATGACACCCTGGACATCCTCGCCCCCTATGAAAAAAGCATACGCTACTTTTATCAGGAAAACCGCGGCATCGCGGCGGCGAGAAACCGGGGAATTGAGGAATCGCGGGGCGCTTACATAGCCCTGCTTGATTCTGATGACTACTGGCTGCCCCGAAAGCTTGCATCTCAAGCGGAGGGCATGGAAAAAAACCCCCAGTGGGGCATGGTGGCGACGCGCTGCTCATCGATCTCACCGGACGGCCGGTTTCGCCGGTACAACCGCCGGGGAAAATCCGGCTGGATCCTCACCGATTTATTTAAATCCAATTTCATCCGCACTTCCTCCGCCCTGATCACCAGGGAGTGCCTTGAGCAGGTGGGATTGTTTGACACCTCGCTGCCCGAGTGCGAAGAATACGATCTCTGGTTGCGGATAGCGCACCGCTACCCCATCGGTTTTATCAACCAGCCTCTGACGGTTTACACCGACAACCCCCACGGGGTCAGCATCGACAGCCTTGCCGGAAGGCACGTCCGCATTCAAGTGCTGGAAAAGGAATACCTCAGGAAGTGCATTCCGCCGGCGCTGTACCGCAGGAGGATGGCCCGCAATTACCACTATCTTGGCAGGCATTATCTCAGGCGGGATAGGCGAGTTGAGGGAAAGACATATCTCAGGAAGTCTTTGCAGCTCAACCCCCTGGACCTGAAAAATCTCTGGCATTACATGCTGAACCGGTTTCGCTAAGCTCTTCCGATGGACTGGCATGACCGATACGGTGGAACAGTACGCCCCTTTTTCTAGCAATGATGTACAATGGCTGCTGCGAAAAGACGCCCCGGAGCCGGTGCGGGATGACCTGATCCCCCGGATCTCGTCGCCGCTCTTTTTCGAGCAGACCGTCCCGCTCAAGGCGGGCGCGTCCAAATCGCTCTGGCCGGCCGTTCTTTCCATCGGCGGGGAGGAGCGGTCATTTATTATCAAGCGCTATGAAAATAAAACTCTCCCTGACCGCCTCAAAACCCTGGTCAGGCCGTCGAAGGCCCGGCAGGAACTGGAGGCGGCTTGCGGGGTCAGTCAGCGAGGCATCCCCACGCCGGTGCCCCTCGCCATCGGGGTACGCCGGCGCCGGGGCATGACCCGGGAAAGCTTCGTCATCCTGGAAAAGATGAGCGACTGCCAGGACCTCAACCGCTTCTTCCTGGTATCGCACCCCGACAGCGCGTCCGCCCGGACGGCTTCGGGAAAATGGGCCATCACCAGGGCGCTGGGGGAACTGGCGCGCAGGGTGAACGAGGCCGGCGTGTACCAGTCCGACTTTGCGCTGAACAATTTTCTTCTCGAACGGGACGCCCGGGGCACAGCGAAACTCTACCTCAGCGATTTTGAAAAAATCACCATCAGGCGTTTCCTCACCTTCGATCAGGAAATAACCTGCCTGGCAAAGTTAAATCGCGTTGGCCGTGAGGTGAGCCTCGCCGACCGGATGCGCTTCCTGAAATCATACGCTGGTGCGGAACCCCGCAGCCCGCGGCTGCGCGCCCTTTCGCGAGCCATCCAGGAGCGTACCCGGACCATTCTGCTCAAGGATTATGCACGGGGAAGAAAAACCAGCGTGTACACCGATGCCCTCTATGATAAAATAGCAACCGGTGCGGCAACCGGATTCATCCGGAAGGGGTATGCCATTGATGACATCCTTGCCGTGGTCAGCCGGTTCGATCTGCTGGCCGGGAACCTTCCACTTCAGGATGCTCGGGAAAGAGAAGAAATATCGGTTGAGCTGGGCTGCAATGACCAAAGCCGTCGACTCAGGGCAGTGCGCTATACCGCCGGCAACGGCGGCTTTTCCGCGGGAGAACTCTGGGTAAAGTGCTGCACCCTCGCGCTTGCCGGTTTTCCGGTCAGCCTTCCCCATATTTTTCTGGAAAGCGGGGGAAAGCACCATGAGGAGGGATACCTCTTCTATCAGCACCAGCAAGGCGAGATTCCGCTCGGACTTTTCTGCGTTCCCTCCCGCGGAAAAAGGAAGATCGAGGAGGTGCTGGAGCTGCTGGTGGCCCTGTTGCGCAAGCTCCACCATTTCGGTGCGTTTACCGACACCATGGGTGAATCCACCTTTATGGTGGTGGAACAAAAGATCGGGAAGCCTTCACTGTACC
>CAYWLT010000222.1:0-5079 GCA_964459295.1 uncultured Thermodesulfobacteriota bacterium | reverse complement strand
AGAATGACAGGGCGAGGGGTTCAGAATGACAAAATCAAGCAATGACGCAGCAATAGGGTCGTTGCGAGGAGCATCAGCGACAAAGCAATCTCATATGAAAAATTTGCGAGGTTGAAGGCGTACCATGATTAGCTTGACCATAGACGATCGGGAAGTAGAGGTAGCGGACGGCTCCACCATCCTGGAGGCCGCCGAGGCCGCCGGGGTTCATATCCCCACCTTTTGCTATCACAAGCAGCTGATGCCCTTCGGGGCGTGCCGCATGTGCGTGGTCGAGGTCGAGCAGATGAAGGGCCGGCTGGTTCCTTCCTGCTCCACGCCGGCCGCCAACGGCATGGTGGTAAACACCAACACCCCCGCGGTGCGAAGCGCCCGCAAAACCCTGCTTGAACTGCTGCTGGTGCACCATCCCCTGGATTGCCCGGTGTGCGACAAGGGGGGCGAGTGCAAGCTGCAGGACCTGGTCTATGAATATGAAGTGAGCAGCAACCGCTTCCTGGACCGCAAGTTCAACCAGCCGGTTGAATCCGCCTCTCGCCTCATAGAAAGGAATGTGAACCGCTGCGTGCTCTGCGGGATGTGCGCCCGGGTGTGCGAAGAGGTGGTGGGCGTGTCTGAACTCAGCTTTGTCGACCGGGGATTCAAGACCCGGATCGGCACTGATTTTGAGCGGCCGCTCGACTGCGAGTTCTGCGGCGAGTGCGTCAACATCTGTCCGGTGGGCGCCCTCACCGACAAGCTTTTCAAATACAAGGCCCGCTCCTGGGAACTCGCCCGGACCGATACCGTCTGCTCCTATTGCAGCACCGGCTGCACGCTCACCCTGGGGGTGAAGAACCACCGCATCTACCGGGTGATCGGGGACGACAGCATCGGGGCTAACCGGGGCAGGCTCTGCGCCAAGGGCCGCTACGGATACCAGTATGTTTCCAGCCCCGAGCGGATGAACAGCCCCCTGGTGAGGAAGGGCGCCGAAGGTCTGGTGCGGGCAACCTGGGAGGAGGCGCTGGGAAAAATAGCGGAGGGCCTGGGCGCCGCCCGCCAAAAATACGGGGCTGATGCCATAGGCGGCATCTGCTCCGATCGTTTGACCAATGAGGAGGCCTATCTTTTTCAGAAATTTATGCGCGCCGCCATCGGCACCAATAACATCGATCACGCCGGGGGATACAGTTATTCAGGGCTGATGAAAGGCCTGCGGCCGGCGCTGGGAATGACCGCGGGCACGGCGACGCTGAACGACATCCGGAACGCGGACACCATCTTTATGCTGCGCTCGCACCTCTCCGAGACGCATCCGGTGATCGGGTACCAGGTGACCATGGCGGTGAAGCGGGACGAACGGAAGCTGGTGGTCGCCGGCGAGCGGCCGGACAAGCACAGCCGGATGGCCGGCTGCGCGCTCATCCATCAGCCCGACACCGAGCTGGTCCTGCTCCAGGGCATGATTAACCTCATTATCGGCGAAGGGCTGTATGACAAAGAATTTGTTGCTTCCTCGGTCTCGGGTTTCGAAAACCTGAAGCAATCGGTGGCCCGATACACGCCGGAGTACTGCGAAAGAGCGGCCGGCGTCAGCCGTGACGCCCTGGGGGAAGCCGCCCGTCTCATCGCCGCCGGCAAGCGTCTGTGCATCCTGGTTTCCACCGGACTGGGCATTCCCGCGGATGATGAAAAGCTGGGGCTGGCGGTGGCCAACCTTGCCCTGCTTACCGGGATGGTGAAGCGTGACGGCTGCGGCATCGCCTTTCTGGGGGAGAAATGCAATTCCCAGGGCACCCTGGACATGGGGGCGCTTCCCGGCTTTCTCCCGGGATTCCGCGACGTGGGGGATGAAAAGGCGCGGGGCGTCTTTGAAGAGGCATGGAAGGTGTCCCTCTCCCCGCGGCCGGGGGTAAATGCCATGGAGATGATCAAGGCCGCCGGGGAAGGCAAGCTGCGGGCGCTTTACCTGGCGGGGGAAAATCCGCTGCTCGCCTATCCGGAGAGCGAATATACCCGGAAGGCCCTCGAGTCGCTGGATTTTCTGGTGGTGCAGGACATGTTTTTAACCCCTACCGCCCGACTGGCCGACGTGGTGCTGCCGGTGGCAAGCTTCGCCGAGAAACGAGGCACCTATACCAGCTTCGAGCGGAGGGTGCAGGCGCTGGCCCCGGCATTGCCGGTGTTGGACGGGGCCAGGACCGATCTGCAAATTATATGCGAGCTGTCCCGCAGGATGGGATATACCATGCCGGCGTCCGGGCCTGAAGAAGTGATGCAGGAGATCGGTACGCTGGTCCCTCTCTACGCGGACATCAATTACGACGACCTCGGAAACAAGGGAAAGATGGTTGCTTCGCCCGGCACACCGGAGAGATACAGCTTCACCCCCCTTGAAATGGCCGAGCCCGCCGGCGCGGCGGATGGCGACTACCCGCTGCGGCTGCGCACCGGCAGCATGCTCTTTCATTCGGGTTCCATGTCAACCCACTCCCCCGCGCTTAACCAGCTCGGGTCAGGCGGATGGGTGGAGGTGTCACCCGCCGATGCCGGGACCTTCGGCCTCGAGGAGGGGCAGAAGGTGATGGTTACGTCAAGCAGGGGGTCGCTGGAGGCAAAGGTTAAAATCAGCCGGAAGCAGGTGAAGGGGATGGTGTATATGCCCTGCCATTTCGCGTCACATCCGGTCAACCGCTTGACCGGCCGGGACCTTGCCCCGACCCGGGTCAGACTGGAGAAGGTGCAGCCGATATAGGGAGAATTATAAATACTTCCCGTGGTGGACAAGGAAATATCAGTGGCCCCCTCATTCCTGCGCCACGCATCTATAATTATTTTGGCAGTTCCTGGAACAAACGCATGGTCGGGGGCGACTGTCGGTTAATCTGCAGGAGAAATAGGTTCCCATGATAAGTGTAATCATTATGCTGGTTAAAATCATTGCGGTATTTGTGGTGCTGCTCCTCTGCGTCGCCTATCTCACCTGGCTGGAGCGCAAGGTGCTCGGGCACATGCAAGTGCGCTACGGTCCCATGAGAACCGGCTGGCATGGCCTGCTGCAGCCCATCGCCGACGGCATCAAGCTCTTCTTCAAAGAGGACATCGTGGTGGAGAGCGCCAACAAGGTCATTTACGTTCTGGCCCCCTTTATCGTCGCGGTCTGCGCCTTCGCCTCGTTCGCGGTGGTACCCTTCGGCAACACGCTGACTCTCTTCGGCCATACCATTGACCTGCGGGTCGCCGACGTGGACATCGGCATCCTCTACATCTTTGCCCTTGGCTCCATGAACGTGTACGGCGTGACCCTGGCGGGATGGGCCTCCAATAACAAGTACGCGCTGATGGGCGGGATCCGCTCCTCGGCGCAGATGATCAGCTACGAGATCGCCATGGGGCTGTCGGTGATCGGCGTGCTCATGCTCACCGGTTCGCTGAGCCTGGTCGAGGTGGTGAAGGCCCAGTCCGACATCTGGTTCGTGGTGCTGCAGCCGGTCGGGTTCGTCATCTTCCTCATCTGCGGCATAGCCGAGTGCAACCGCTCGCCCTTTGATCTGCCCGAGGCCGAGAACGAGCTGGTGGCCGGTTTTCACGTGGAATATTCCAGCATGAAATTCGCCCTTTTCTTCATGGCCGAGTACGCCCACATGATCGTTATGGGGTCACTCATCACCACCCTTTTTCTCGGGGGATGGCAGCTGCCCTTTGTCGACATCGGCAGCTTCCACCCGTCGTCCCCGGCGGGGCAACTGGCGGTGGCCCTGATTCCCATGGGCGTCTTCGGCGCCAAGGTGTTCCTCTGCCTCTTTTTCTTCATCTGGCTGCGGGCGACCTATCCGCGCCTGCGCTATGACCAGCTGATGCAGTTCGGCTGGAAGGTTCTGTTTCCGCTGGCGCTGCTTAATATAGTGGTCACCGCCGTACTGCAAATGGTTAATCTGCTTTAAGCAAAGGGAATAAGCATGGTTGGCTCTGTGTTCAAACGCATCTGGGCTCTGCTGGTGGGGCTGAAGGAAACCCTGGGGTATTTTCTCGGGACGACCATATTGGGGAAGCCCATCACCCAAAATTATCCCGAAGAGCGGCGAACCCCCTATCCCCGCTTTCACGGGCTGCATATGCTTCTGCGTGATGAAGAGGGAAGGGAAAAATGCGTGGCCTGCGGTCTGTGCGCGGCGGTCTGCCCCGCTCGCTGCATCACCGTTGAGGCGGGCGAGAATGAGAACGGCGTCAAGTACGCCCAGCATTATCAGATAGACATCTCCCGCTGCATCTTCTGCGGCTACTGCGTGGAGGCCTGCCCGGTGGGCGCCATCCTGCTGGGCGGCGACTATGAGCTTGCCGATTATACCCGGGAGAGCATGATCTACGCCAAGGAGCGCCTGCTCCAGGAGTGAAAATTTAACCCGAAAGGTTGGTCTATGGAAGCGCTTATATTTTACCCCCTGGCCGCGGTGATGCTGATTTCATCGCTGATGGTAATCTTACGAAAGAACCCGGTGCACAGCGCGCTCTTTCTGATCCTGGCCTTCTTCTGCCTGGCGGGCATCTTCCTCCAGCTCAATGCCCAGTTCATTGCGGCGATTCAGGTGATCGTTTACGCCGGGGCGATCATGGTGCTGTTTCTCTTTGTGATCATGCTGCTCAACGTGGCGCGGGAGGCGTCCGCGACTAACGGCCGGGGGGTGCAGAAATTCTGGGCGCTGGTGCTGTGCCTGGCCATCGCCGTTTCGTTCATCTCCGCGACCACCATGAGCGTCTTCACCGGCGCCAGGGGAAATTGTCCCCCGGAGGTGGTCGCCGCGATGGGCAACAGCGCCCTGATCGGAAGGGTGCTCTTTACCGATTTTCTTCTGCCCTTTGAGATAACCTCGGTCCTGCTGCTTGCCGCCATCATCGGGGCGGTGGTGCTGGCCAAAAAGAAGCTCTAGCAGGTTGTTGAAAAAGTTTTTTCCGCAGTCTGTTCAGTGGCGCAAAGGGGAGGGGCTTTTGAGCCACAACAAAATTATTTCGGAACCTTTAGAACGGCAGCGACTTTCTACACTTTGTCCGACAGACCCGCATGGCAACAGCCTGTATCGAAGCCTCTGCAAAGCTGCC
>CAYWLT010000221.1:0-5114 GCA_964459295.1 uncultured Thermodesulfobacteriota bacterium | reverse complement strand
GATACAACGTGGTCGGGGGTAAAAACGTCGTCATCATCGAGCGGCGCGATCCAGGCGCCGCGGGCCATTTCCAGCCCTTTATTTTTAGGCGCGCTGCCGGCAACCTGCCAGAGCGCCTTCTTATCAGAAGGATACCGTCCCCGTTCCGGCAGGTCATGAAAAATCACCCGCGGGTCGCCGAGTCCGGCAATCAGCTCAGCGGTAGTATCCGTGCAGCAGTCGCCCACGACAATGATCTCGAGATTCCGATGCGTCTGTGCCAGAACCGAAGGCAGGGTTCTGGCAGCCAGCAGCTCACCCCGGTTCCAGGTGGGAATGATCACACTCACCAGCGGCTCATGCTCGGGAGCGCGGTAGAAGGCCGCCTGCTGAACCCGGGCTGTTCGCAAAAGCAGCCGCTCGCGTGCAATGTGCGCTCGTAAAGACCTCTTGTTCTTCCAGTAATGGTACGAATTGCTGCAACGGTCTCGCAGATTGATCGCCATTGTCTTTCGTGGAAGCAGCCCGTTCATTCGCCTGGCGGTGCGCACCAGCCGTCTGATCAGTGATCCTGCGGGCGTTGGTTTCAGGTACTGCCACACAGTGTTCATTGTGCTATCCGTTCGCCGCGTAACATGGGAGATATGGCGCCGGCCTTATCAGTGATAAAATGTATAAGGTCGCAGATAAGGTCGATGTCCCGGGCCTGAACCTGCGTACCGGTCGGCAGGCAGAGCACGCGGTCGGCAAGACGCTCGGTCACCGGCAGGAGCAGACCGGCATGCGGGAAATATGAACGGTATGGCTCCATTCTGTGACACCCCGGGTAAAAATACCGGCGCGCTCGCACTCCTTCCGCGTGAAGGATGGTGATCAGGTCATCCCGGCCTAATCCCGCCTTCTCCGGATCAATCTCCAGCACCACATACTGAAAATTGTTCTTCTTGCGATCATCATACGCCATCATTTTCAGTCCCGCCATCCCGTCAAGCCTAGTGCGGTAGGCATGATAGTTATCGCGATTGCACGCAATAAAGCCCTCCATGTCCTCAAGCGATGTAATCCCCATCGCCGCCGCTATCTCGCTCATTTTGCCGTTGGTGCCGATATAAATCACCCGGTCCATGCCGGCAAAGCCGAAATTTTTCATCAGCCGCATCTTCTCCGCCAATTCGTCATCATTGGTGACCACCGCACCGCCTTCAAAGGTATTGATGAACTTTGTCGCGTGAAAGCTGAATGTTTCAGCACAACCGAAGCTACCGACCATCCTGCCGTGTCGCGAACAACCGAAGCTGTGCGAGGCATCGAAGAGAATCTTCAATCCGTGCTTGTCGGCAATGGCCCCAATAGCTTCCACGCGGCAGGTATTTCCCCAGAGATGCACGCCGATGATCCCGCTGGTGCGGGGGGTAATGAGTGACTCAATGCGGCCGGGATCGATGGTATACGTCTCCGGATCGACATCGCAGAAAACCGGGGTTATTTCCTGCCACTGAAGACAATGGGCGGTCGAAATAAAGGTGAAGGAGGGCACAATAACCTCGCCCCGGAGATTGAGGGCTCTGGCAGCGATTTCCAGGGCCACTGTACCATTGCACATGGCCACGCAGTGTTTCACCCCTAACAGCTGCTCGACTCGCCTCTCAAAATCATGAACAAAGGGACCGTTGTTGGTCAGCCAGTCCCGGTCCAGCATATCGTTAAAGCGCGCAAGCAGCTGCCCCCGGTTGCCTATATTGGGCCGGCCCACATGAAGGGTCTGAGCAAAGGCCGGTTGTCCGCCGAACAGTGCAAGATCTTCAATTCGGTTCTTTTTCATACTGCGCCGCTCTCCCTTGCGCACACTCGTCATAGGCCTTCAGAATCGCATCCTTGTCATCCGCGCCGATCCTGAGACGGTTGCTGCGGTCAAACCGCTTTGGGCCCCGGTAACACCACTCCCGCAAGATCCCCTGCTGCTCGAATTTTTCGCCTATGGCGTTGAATACCGCCTCCGGATCCTCACAAAAGTCCTCATAGTTGACTCTAATCCATTGCGCCGGATCAATTGATGCGAGGCCCCGACTGACGGCATCATTGGTGAAAAAAACCTGCCCGGCCACCTGGGTGCAAGGACTGCCATGCTTGAGCCATCGGTATTCAGGCGGCTTGAATGAGTACCAAGTGTCAATCGTACCGAAATAGTTCAGTCGCGATTCCAATAGGGACTGGGCATTATACAGCGGATCGCGGGTAACATGAAGGAAGAGCACCTTTTTCAATGTGTGCGCGACAAAGGGAATGATCCAGTTAATAATCATCCCCTTCAGCAGCACCGGTTTATCAAATGCCGCTTCGAACGCGGCCAGCTCGGATGCGAACCCATTTGAGTCCACCCTGCGCAACTCATCATCAGCAAGCGTCTGAATTTCGCCAAAATGAAAAAAGCGCCGCCAGAAGTACCAGAATTCATTGGGGGCAAGCAGGCCTTGGGTTTTTCCCAGATCAGAAGTATATGTGGCCATGGGAGCAAAATCGGCAAATTCATCCCGGAAATTGTAGCGGGGATCCGTCAGCAACTGCTGGATGCGGGCGCCGATGTACGGCGCCGCATAAAACCGGGATATCAAGTTGGTCGGATAGGCAAAGCAACCGGTGCCTGACAGGCATTGCAGCATGACCGTCGAACCGGCCCGGGCGCAGCCAACCAGTAATACCACCGGATAGCGGGGCATGGAATGGCTTTTCACAACCGGCTGCTGCGCCGGCTCAAGCAGGTCATTGAGCTCCTTGAGCAGCGCTTCCAGGCGCTCATTCCGTCGGAATTCCTTCTGGCGTTGGTTCATCAGCGCACCTTATAGAATCTCACCCGCGCGATACGCAGGAAAATAACCGCTGCCGGCCGGCTGTCGCGCCGCAGCCAGCTCACGGTAGTGAACCGGATTACAAATGCGGCCGCACAAATAAGCGGTGCGGGTTCCAGTGGACCAGCCCTGCTTAAAACGGGCAAGGCCGTTCTGCCGATTGTCGCTCAGACCGGGATTTGCTCCAAGATTGATCCAGCGCAGGCCGATGCCGGTAAAATATTTCAGGGCAATCCAGAACAGGGCAAAGGAAGCATGATGTTCGTATCCCCGTGCATCATAGGCCCCCAGATGATAATAGGCACGATCTTCCTGCACAAACCATAAAAGCATGCCCGCGGTTTTTTCCTGAACGCATGCCCTGAACGCAACCATGCCCGGCACCCGCAGCTGCTGCGCGAACGAATTCCTGGAAAACGCGGCAATGCCCCGTATGTCGTGACGATCGATCAGGTTCTGATAGAGCGTCATCCACGCATCAAGAAACAGCAAGGGCTGGTCACACCGTTCAACCGTCACCGTTTGAAGCGCCTTGCGCGCATATCGGCGGTGGTGCTCCGAAACCCGGGAATCAAGAGGCCGATCCAAGTCTATGATGAAATGTTTTTTAAACGGGATCATCGTATCGGGGAAACAGGCGCGGAGCATCATCTCATCATGGTTGCCGAATGGATCCGCCACGAGCGTGACACTCACCAGTTCCCCCTGTAATGCGCGCAGGTCATCAGGCAGATTAGCCCAATCCTCGCAGGCAAAGAGGGGGTAGCAGCCTATGGCGTCGCAGCCGGAAGATCCCTGAATCCGGCGCTTTAATATCCATCCCCGGGATGCGCTCAGCGGCTGCGGGATGCCGAATTCCGCCAGGGATGCCGCATATCCGGGGTGCCCGTATCCATCCATCATCAATCACCGTCAATGTGTTCCCATTCACCGGCAAGCATCACCGGCGCCCAGCTCACCGCAATATGCTTCACCTGGAAGAATGCGAGATAATCGCTTCGGTATAAAATTTCATGATCCGGCAGATCCAGCACTACAACCCCGATGGAGTACACTCCAGAATGAAACTGCAGATTCTTCAGGGTAAGCCGTATCTTCCGCTCAATTGCCTGCGAACCCACCCGCCAGCCGTTTTGCTCCGACCAGCAGTCCGCAACCGGTTGCATGGCCTGGTTGTAAATAAAAACCCGAATTACCGGATCCCGCACCGCCGCCTGAATCTTAAGCGTCATATTAATCACCAGGTCATCCCCGCACGTAATCAACAGCATTTTATCCGGCGCCGCTGTGATACCCTCGTGCAAGAGATGGATATCCGCTAATGCCACCTTCCCGCTCCCTGACGCCTTTTGTTCCAGCAGATTAAATTGAGAATGGTAGTAGTCAATTCCTTCCTGCACGTCACGGCTGTGGTGGACAATCTCCCCCTTATGAAGCACCATAACCTGAGTACAGATGCGATAGACATATTGCATGGAGTGTGAAACAAAAATAACCGCCGCATTCCGCATCATCTCATTGATTTTATTGAGACACTTCACCTTGAATCCAAGGTCGCCGACGGCCAGCACCTCATCGATAAGCAGCAGGTCCGGCTTCATGGCCATGGCAACGGCGAACCCGAGGCGGACACGCATGCCCGACGAGTAAGTCGCCACCGGGGCGTCGATAAAATCCCCGATCTCGGAGAAGTGGACAATCTCGTCAAACTGAGCATCCAGTTCATCCCTCCCCAGCCCGAGGATTGCCCCGTTGAGATAGATATTTTCCCGGCCGGAAAAATAGGGGTGAAAGCCCGTTCCCAATGCAATCAGTGCGCCGACCCTCCCCTTGATCCTGATTTCCCCCTTGTCCGGCGGGAAAATGCCGGCGAGCAACCTGAGCAGGGTAGTCTTGCCGGACCCGTTCACGCCGATCAATCCGAGCACGTCCCCCTTCTTTAAGTCGCCGTTTATGTTCTGAAGCGCCCAGAACTCATCCGTCCGCAGCCTCGCTGAGTCCGGCCTGATTCCGAACAGGTTTTTGGCCAAATCCTGTATGCCGTAAGACATGCTTCGTCTCAGCTTTTTGCAAAACTTTTTTGATACGTCGCGGACTGAGAGCACCGTTTCATGTCCATCCGGTTCTGTCAGCCGTAGCGGTTCCGGCATTCTGGCGACACCCATGGCGCTCAAATCATCCTCTCTATGATTTTATCTTCCGATACGTAGAAAAGCCGCCACGATATCATGAACAGGAAAAAAGAAAGCGCCGCGCAGAGAAAATATCCCCCGGATTGGTACAAGGAGC
>CAYWLT010000220.1:0-5126 GCA_964459295.1 uncultured Thermodesulfobacteriota bacterium | reverse complement strand
CAGCCATTCCCCACCCCGGACGGTCTTGCGAACGACTGGCGGGGATTTCTCCAGGCCCTCTGGATCGACGCTTTGGGCAATATCCGTGAGGACACCGACGCCGATGGAGCGCTGGTCTATGAGCGTGATCACATCGTCCGCTTCGGCAGCGCGGAAGAAGGCGATGAAGGGTGTGCCCGCCTTTTCGGCGATGATGACGGAGACGGCAGGGCGGACCGCGATTTGCCGGATGCGGTGGTTCCGCTCACCGCGATCCGCCCCCTCTGGGAGGCGGGGGAAAGGCTTGCCATGAGAAACGCGGCGGAAAGAACCATCATGACCTTTGCCGATAGGAACGGCAACGGTCTCGTGGATGAAGGAGAATACCTGCCATTCATCCCCGAAAACGCGGCGCTGCTCCGCCCTTTCCTCGGAGCACACGACGAAACCGAGGCCGATATCATCATCCGTTATATCCGGGGAGAAGCGGTTGCGGGATACCGAAGCCGCACTGCCGAAGATGATCCTCCGGCGACGGTATGGAAACTGGGTGACATCGTCCGATCGGCGCCCGCCCTGGCAAAAGAGCCGCGGGAGAATTACCACATCATCTATGGCGATGAAGGATACGAAGCGTACGCGCGCCGGTGGAAGCGGCGTCCCCTCACCGTCTTTTCCGGGGCCAACGACGGCATGCTGCATGCCTTTGCCGGGGGCATCTATCATACGGGAGACAATCCGGAAACCACCAATACCGTGGAACACGGGTGGTACGGTCCGGAGCCGGCATCCACCATGGGATTTGGTGATGAACGGTGGGCCTACATCCCCCATAACCTGCTTCCCCACCTGAAGTGGCTGACCCGGAACAACTACACCCACGTGGACTATGTAGACCTGAAACCCAAAATTACCGACGCCCGCGTATTTACCGATGCCTCCGGAAATCCCCTCGATGCGGACCACCCGCGGGGATGGGGTACCATTCTCATCGGGGGCATGGGGATGGGGGGAGGCGCCATCGAGGTCGCGGACGACTTCGGGTCGGGTGAGGAATTGCGGGTTTTCCGGTCCGCCTATTTCGCCCTGGATGTAACCGTGCCGGATCATACCCGCCTGCTGTGGGAATTTACCCATCCGGCGCTGGGCTTCACCATCGCCCACCCCTGTATCGTACGCGTTGAGGCCGAGCCGGGATTTACCCAACCGGAAGGCGACCGGTGGTATGCGGTCTTCGGTTCCGGCCCCACCGACTACCACGGCAAAAGCACCCAGCCGGCAAGGCTTTTTGTCGTCGATCTCAAGACCGGGGAGCTCGTCCGTATCATCGGCGGTGAAGGCCCGCCCGGTTTCATGGCCGGCCCGGTCAGCGTCGACACAAACCTTGATTTCAATACCGACCTCGTTTACGCGGGAGAATCACTCATGCGCGGAGAGCCATGGCAGGGAGGCATGTATCGGCTCTCCATGAAAAACTGCTCCGGCAGGGCATGCAAAACCAACGATCCATGGCCTTACGCCACCGACCCAGCGGCCTGGAATCTATCCATCCTGTGCCGCACCGAGCAACCGGTCACCGCCGCCCCCGCTGTTTCACGGGATGGGGATGACAATCTGTGGGTATTTTTCGGCACCGGCAGATATTTTGATTTTTTTGACCGCGCCGCTGATGGAACGGAAAATGTTTTCCTGGGCATTAAAGATCCCTGCTACCGGGGGGACTGTGCCGATGCCGTCCAGCTCCATCAGCTCTATGATTCAAGTCCGGTCACCGTTCACCGTGACGGCAGCGTCAGCGGCACGGCGAACACTACCTTCCACGGCCTTGAACTCGAGATCGCAGAGGGGCCGGGCTGGCGCCTGACTCTGTCGCCGGGCGGTGAGCGTGTGCTGGGCAAGCCGGGCATTCTCGGAGGAGTCCTGAGCTTTACCGCTTTCACACCGGACCCCGATCCCTGTGCCATGCGGGACCTGAGCACCCTCTATGCCCTCTACTACCGGACCGGCACCGCCTGGATAAAACCGCTCTTCCTTCCTGCAAGCAATGACCCTCTCCACGGCGGGGGCGGGCAGCGCGATCCAAAGGAGGAAATGAAAAAAAAGATGACCGTCAACACGTCGCCCTTTGCATCGCCCGCCCTGCACCTGGGCAAAACCGGCACCCTGGTGCTGCCTTCCTTCGGAGCCGCCCTCGAAATCCTGCCCCTCGCCCTGCCGCTTACAGCCAAAAGTGGCATGGAATCCTGGCGGGAGGAATAGAAAATGCCTAAAGCTTTATCCCCCGGCAAGCCGATAGAGAAAGTGATTTGGCCTGCACCTTAAAGGGTTAGATGCTTATAGAGGTAAATCTGAAAATACTTCAGCCGTAAGCTCGTGCATACGCCGGAGGCTGATGAGAGTCCCATAATACATTTATCCCCTCACCCCAGCCCTCTCCCCATCGGGGAGAGGGGGCAAACTGATTCTCACTTACATTTAGGGGAAGAAGGAACCAATTAGTTCCCTCTACCCTCCGGGGAGAGGGTTAGGGTGAGTGGGCATTTCAAATAACTTAGTTGGGCACCGCCATGATGCCGTCATGCATGAAAATTGAACCCCTCTGCGATATCCTGCTGCAACAACAGCTCATCTCTCCGGCGCAGAAGCAGCAGATTATTGCCCAGGAGAAAGAACAGCGGGTGCGTTTATCGCGGATCGCCGCTATCAAGCATGATGACGCCCTCTCGCTTGATGGGGACAGCCATGAAATCACCACCATCGACGTCATCAGCTCTATGAAGCTTAAAACGGCCAACACCCAGCAGGAGCTGACGGAAGAAGCGATCATGCGCGCCTTTGCCGATTACGCGCGCCTTCCTTTTAAAAAGATCAACGCGCTTGAGCTGGACCTTGACGTGGTCACCAAAACCATCGCCAAACCGTTCGCGCTCAAGAACCTGGTGGTTCCCCTCTCCATGGAAAACGGCGAGCTGGTGGTGGCCATGCACAACCCGCTGGACCAGGAAGCCCTGAACGACATCAAGCAGGTAAGCCGACTCCGCGTCTCCCCCGTGGTCAGCACCAAAACCGATATTCTGAAAATCATCTCGGAGTTTTACGGATTCAAATCATCCATCGTCGCGGCCGAAAAAGAGCTGGTTGAACCGCTGGTGGACCTGGGAAACCTGGAGCAGTACATGAAGCTGCGCTCCGGCCAGGAGATCGAATCGACCGACCAGCACGTGAAAAAGGCGGTGGACTATCTGCTGCACTACGCCTTTGAGCAGCGTGCCAGCGACATTCACATAGAGCCGAAAAGGGACTGCGGCACCTGTCGTCTGCGGATTGACGGGGTGCTCTATCCCATCTATTCCCTCCCCAAGGGCGTGTACCCGGCCATTGTCTCGCTGATCAAGAGCCTCTCCCGCCTCAACATTGCCGAGAAGCGGAGGCCGCAGGACGGCCGGATGAAGGTGTCCTACGAGGGTAAGGAAGCGGAGCTGCGGGTGTCCACCATCCCGGTGGCATTCGGCGAGAAGGTGGTGCTGCGGGTGCTCAACCCCGACGTGCTCTTTCAAAATCTGGAAGAGCTGGGCTTCTTCCCCATGGACCTGATTAATTACCATTCGTTTCTCAAGCACCCCCACGGGATTATCCTGGTGACCGGCCCCACCGGGAGCGGAAAGACCACCACCCTCTATTCATCGCTCCGCTTTCTTTCCACCCCGGAGCTCAACATTACCACCATCGAAGACCCCATTGAAATGGTGCACCAGGACTTCAATCAGATCGCGGTCCAGCCCCAGGCGGGCATCACCTTCGGCAGCATCCTGCGCAACATCCTCCGGCAGGACCCGGACATCATCATGGTCGGCGAGATCCGGGACCTGGAGACGGCGGAAAACGCCATCCAGGCCGCGCTTACCGGCCACCTCGTGCTGAGCACCCTGCACACCAACGACGCGGTGTCATCCATCACCCGCCTCATCGACCTGGGGGTGGAACCTTTTTTGATCAATGCAACCCTGATCGGGGTGATAGCTCAAAGACTGGTGCGGAGAATCTGCCCCAGTTGCATCGAAAGTGTGGCCCTGGGCAGGGATGAGCTTGCCAGCCTGGGCCTCGACGTGGCAAATGATAATGGGGAGATCGAACTGAAACGGGGAAAGGGTTGTTTGCAGTGCCGCAAGACCGGATACAAGGGCCGGGTGGGCATTTTTGAAGTCTTCAACATAACTGAACGGGCGCGAAAGCTGATTACCAGGGACACGCCGCTGGAAAGCCTCACCAAACTCGCCCGGGAGGAAGGCATGAGCACCCTCCGCGAAAACGCCATCAGGTGCATGCTCAAAGGTGTCACCACCTACAGCGAGGTTTTACGGGTCACCAGCGAGTAATTCATTTTCAGTTGGACATCTCCGTTGGTTTCTGCTTATAATTTCCAGCATATCGTTAGAAAAAACACAAGTGCACTATAAATCGCTTTTCTTCGATTGTCACTCTGGACCTTCGCCTATCAATCTTATTCCTTCGCCTGTAATTCTGAGCCCTTCGCTTTGTCATTCTGAACGAAGTGAAGAATCTCGTTTTGCCGCGCGGGACAGGCTTCGCGAAGGTCTTGTCACTGCATATGAGGAATGCTCTCCTTGATGAACAAAGTAAAAACCTTAAACGAACTCCTTCCCGAACTGTCGTGTCATAAGCAGGAAGGCAAAAAAATCGTCTTCACCAACGGCTGCTATGATCTGCTGCACGTGGGTCACGTGCGGTGCTTTCAGGAAGCGAAAAGGCTGGGCGATGTGCTGGTTGTGGGCTTGAACAGCGACCGCTCGGTGCGGGAGCTCAAGGGCGCCCCGCGCCCGATTGTACCCGAAGCGGAGCGTGCGGAGATCCTGGCCGCACTGGCATGTATCGACTACATTACCATTTTTGATCAGGACAATCCGCAGGACATCATCACCCGAGTAAAGCCGGACATCCTGGTCAAGGGTGGTGACTGGACGGTTGATACCATAGTCGGCCGGGATGTGGTGGAATCATACGGGGGGAAAGTGCTTTCGCTTCCCCTTACCCCGGGGGTCTCCACCACTACCATTGTCAACGATATTGCATCACACCTATCAAAGCAGCCGTAAGCCGCAAGCCGCTGAAAATTTCCTCTATCTATA
>CAYWLT010000219.1:0-5194 GCA_964459295.1 uncultured Thermodesulfobacteriota bacterium | reverse complement strand
ATCCTCTACAATCTTACATTCTCCTTGACCTTTAGAACCCGGGCGCTCTCGGCCGCGCGGCATGAACTGTTGTTTATCCGTCTCCAGGTGCTCTTTGACTGGGTGGCGCTGTTTTTGTTTATTCACTTTACCGGCGGCATCTTCAGCCCGATTGTCTTCTTCGTAATTCTGCACATCATCATTAACTCCATGATTTTCCCCCCAACCCACTGCTACTGGTATACCACGTTTTCGCTTGCGGGCCTGGGGTTGCTTTTTCTCATCGAAAATGTTCTTAAAATTTTTCCGGTCACCAACCCCTGGTTCGGGAAGGGTGCGCTGGAGCTTGAACCCGCCCCTCTGTTCATCGCTTTTGTTCTTTTCTCCCTTGTGCTCTATGCTGCAACCTTTCTTGCCACCAGTGTCATGTCTCGCTTCAGGCAAAGGGAACATCTGGTGCGTAGCCTCAGCGGGAATCTTAAGAAGGCGCTTACCCGCATGGAAACATTGTATGACGTGACCACCATGATGGTTACCAGCTATGATGTGCGGAAGGTGCTTGACCGCCTGGTGCATGAAAGCGTGCGCATCATGGAGGCTCAGGGCGCCACGCTCCGGCTGGTTCAGCAGAACACCGATGAGCTCGCCACCGCCGCCACCTGCGGGCTGTCCGAAGCATATCTGGCCAAGGGGCCGGTGACCATGGAGGACGGCCTCATTCCTCGAAACCCCGATGATGTTATTATCGTGGATAACGTGGAACAGGATCCGCGGCTGCGCTATCCCCAGGAAGCCTTGCGGGAGGGGATCCGTTCGATGATTTCCATCCCGCTGGTCAGCAAGGGCGCCACAAAGGGGAACCTGCGCCTCTATGCCCGGGAGCCGCACCATTTTACCCGTGATGAACTGCCCTTTCTCAGGGTGCTGGCCGGCGGCACCGCGGTGATAATCGACAATGTGCAGGCATGGAAGGCCCTCGAGGAGAGCAACCGCCGGATCGTTTCATTTGCCTATCAAATCGGACACGATTTGAAATCGCCCGTTTCCGCGGTGCAGAGCCTGCTGACCGCGATGCGGGAGGGATATGCAGGCAGCATACCTCCGCGGCAGCAGGATATTCTGGCGCGCTGCATCAACAAGCAGGAGCAGCTGCTCAAGCTCATTCGTGATCTGCTAAACCTGGCGGAAGGCAAGACCTCCGCCGAGGGGCAGAAAAGGGTTGCCGTTTTCATTGATGCCGCGGCTGCGGAGGCGGTCAAGCTTTTTGAAGCGGTCTCCACGCACCAAGGCGTGGCCGCGGTATCGCTCCCGCCCAAGCGGCCTATTCCTTTTGAGGAAATCCCCGGCGATTTGCAGCGGCTTTTTTCCAACCTGCTCGATAATGCCATCCGCTACACCCCGCCGGGAGGGAAAGTGGAAATTGAGACGGGTTGCGATGACCGCCAGATTACCATCAACCTCAGGGATAACGGGATAGGGATTGAGCCTGAGTACCGGGAGAAGATTTTTGAGGAATTTTTCAGAACCCCCCGGGCAAAAAAATGCCTGGCGGAGGGCACGGGGTTGGGACTTGCCATCGTCATGGGCATTGTTAATCGTTACCATGGTTCAATTCACCTGGAGAGCGAACCGGGCAAAGGCAGCGCTTTTTTAATCACCTTCCCCAAGAGAAATCATAAGCTATGAAGCCACGGGGTCTTAGAACACAGATATTCTTCTCCTTCTTTATCATCATCCTGATCTTTGCGCTGGCCATCTCCTTCCTGGGAGTAAAAATCATTAATGATGATATTATCGCACGTGCCCAGAGGCAGATTAAGCACGATATTGGAGTGGCCCGGGTTACTTTAAACGGGGAGATTGATGCCATTAACGCTGCCTTTAATCTTACCCCGGTCGATGCCGATTTCACCGAGGTAAAAAGAAAACTCGGTCTTGATTATCTGTACCGGGTGAGCAAGGAGGAAGCGGGCAGCGTTAAGAGTGAGGGTGTGCGCAAGGCCTTCACCGGGGTATCGGTTGGCGGCATGAGGATTATCGGGAGGGAGGAATTGTCCAGCATGGGAGAGGAGTTTGTTGCCCGAGCGAAGATGAACATACGTCCAACCCTTAAATCCCGGCCGACAAAGGCAATAGTTCTGGACCGGGCTCTGGTGATCGGCTATGCCATGCCCATATTTGATGAGCATGGCCAGGTTGCCAGCGTGATGTATGGAGGGAAGATCCTCAACAGGGATTTTGCTCTCGTGGATAAGATTCGCGATCTGGTGTTCGAGAATAGATTCTATGACGGTAAGCCTGTGGGCACGGTTACTATTTTTTTAGATGACGTGAGAGTTGCGACCAATGTTCTAGATGAAACCGGACAGCGCGCAATCGGCACCATGGTTTCCGAAACGGTCTATAAAAAAGTTTTGCTTGAAGGGCAATCGTGGCTGGACCGGGCATTTGTGGTGACCGACTGGTATTTGACCGCGTATGAGCCGCTCAAGAACGTCAATGACCAGACCATCGGAATGCTTTATGTGGGTACGCTGGAGGCACCCTTCAGGGACCTGAGAAGAAGGATACTGTTCATTTTCCTTGCCATTATCCTCGCCATGACCGTACTCGGTATATTTTTGTCCTATGCGCTTGCTTTTATCATTGCCCGGCCGCTCATCCATATGCTCGAGGCAACCGGAATGATTGCTCACGGGGATTTGAGCCATCGTCTGGATACCCAAGGGAATATTGTAGAATTAAACCGCCTCGCCGAATCATTCAATGAGATGTCCGGACGGCTCAAGCAACGGGAGGAAAGCCTTAAGGTTTCCAACGAGAAGCTGGCGCAGCTAAACGCGAGCTATCTCGATCTGGTCGGTTTTGTCTCTCACGAGCTGAAAGGTATTTTAGGCTCCCTGGTGATGACCATTTACGCGCTCAAGGATGGTTTACTGGGCGAACTGAATGAAAAACAGAAGCATGCCATTGACGCAAGCGCCCGGAACCTGGGGCATTTTGAAAACATGGTGAGAAACTACCTTGACTTGTCCCGCATTGAAAAGGGAGAACTCACCGTTCATAAAGCAAAGCTCGATCTCAAGGATGATGTAATCGCGCCGGCGCTGCATAATTTTGAGCGGCAGATGCAGGAAAGAAACGTGACGGTCGAGAATCTGACGCCTGCCGGCATAACCTTGCAGGCAGACAGGAATTTGCTGCTCATTGTTTTCAATAATTTATTAAGCAATGCCCTCAAGTATGGCAACGCGGGCGGTACCATCAGGATAGAATCATCGCAACGGGATGCCGAGGTGCTCGTTCGATTTTTTAATGAGGGCCCCCTCATCAAGGAAGAGCAGCAGGAGATGCTTTTCAGGAAATTCTCACGCCTGCCCGGGTCTGATAAAATCAGGGGGACCGGCCTGGGACTGTTTATCGTGAAGCAGATAGTGGAAAAACACGGCGGAGCCATTAGACTTGAACCGAGTGAACATGGAAACACCTTTGTGCTGACATTGCATGATGCATGAGAGGGCGCGCTCAACACAAAATCCCATTGTAAAAGTTGACCCGCTCCCCCGCGCCGGGAACCTTCACAGCCGGTGGTGCAGCTTACCCTCCAAGCAGCCGACCCGAACATCTTTTAAGATACGAAGCGGCACAGGAACGAAAAGAGGCAACTGAGAGACCGGCTTTTCTATGGATGCACCGGTGGCAGCACATCAGCCATCATCATCGCGCCATAGATGATTATTATCTGTGCAGATGCAGTATCTTCGCTCCTTCAAAGCCGTTGAATGTGGTGGACGAGGCGATGCTGTACGCGCCGATGTTTTTAGTATAGAGATAATCTCCCGGCTTCAAGTTCCCCGGCAGTTCTTCGGATACGGATATTTTGTCGAAGCTGTCGCAGGTCGGTCCCACCACCGCGCACACCTCCTTTGCACCTTTTTTGAAAGCGTAAAAATTGGGAATCCAGTGATCATAGACCACACCGGAGAAGGTATGATATACACCGTCATTGACGTGATAGAACAGCTTGCCGTCGCGCCGCGCCCGGCCGATTATCTCGGTTACCAGCGTGGCGGCGTTGGCCACCATGAACCGGCCCGGCTCGGCAATCAGTTCGATATCGGCCGGAAAGAGCCGCAGGCATTCGCTGTTGATGATGCGTCCGAGCCTTTCGAGACGGGGCACGCCCTCATTGTAGGCGACGGGGAACCCGCCGCCGATATCCACGATCTTCATCGCGTATCCCGCCTGCCTGGCTTCGTTGAATATTCCGGCGGCGATTTGCAGGGCATTGGTGTAATTGTCAAAATTGGCGCACTGGCTGCCCACATGAAAACTGAGGCCTTCAACGATAAGACCCACATCAAATGATCGACGGATAAGCTGCATAGCCTCACCGGGCTCCAGACCGAATTTAGAGCTCATCTCGACCTGCGAGCCGATGTCCGGTACTTTCAGGCGCAGGACCAGCCCGGCGGTGGGACAGTACCGGCGGATCTTATCCAGCTCGTCATAATTGTCATAGGTCACCAGCGGCCGGTACTTTTTAATCTTCTGCAGGGTCTGCCGGTCTTTGATGGTGTTGGAGAATATGATCTTGTCCCAGATGTAAAAATCCTTCACCCGCTTGCCGAAGTGCTTGATATATTCATACACCTGCATGAATTCATTGTACGACGCCACATCGAAGCTGCAGCCCTCATCAAATAGTGTCTTGATGATTTCCTGGTTGGAATTGGCCTTCACCGCATAGTACACCTGCACCAGCGGCAGATGCTTCTTGAAATGCCGGTAGTTCCGGCGTATGGCGTCATGATCGATAATAAACAGGGGGGTGCCGTGTCGATCGGCCAGCTTGCGAAGACGCGATTTAATAGTTTTCACTGCGGTTGACGGGCATATGGCGGCCAGGAATCATCAATCGGCGGGCGGATGGCGCCGGCTAGGCTTCCAGCTTTTCGATGAGGTGCCGGAGTTTTGTAATTTCCCGATTATTTTTGAGAAACGACTGTTTGAGCTTACCCCGCAGTTCTTCGCCCCGGTGGTAGAGCCGCTTCAGTTTCCTGGGCCGGGTTGTCTGAATCACATAGGCGGTCATGAGAGGCAGCGCGACGGTCACATCCAGATACGCGGTTACCGTTTCTTCCAGCTTGCTCGGATCAATTTTGCCCCAGCTGGCCGCCTCCGAAGGAGTGGCGCCGGAAAGGCCGCCGGTGTC
>CAYWLT010000218.1:0-5195 GCA_964459295.1 uncultured Thermodesulfobacteriota bacterium | reverse complement strand
CGTTATCGGTAGATGCCCGCTCAAATAGGGGCCCTGATAGGCATACTCCAGTGTGTTTAGAATAGATAATAGTTGAAATGCTTGATTAAGATTACAAGAGGAAAAACTGCTCGCGAAAAGTATGAAGGTGAACAGAATAATAATCCTTTGCTTCATAATCCTAATTTCTCATAATATTAGTGTTTGAGGGAGTCACCTGATATAACACACTCCACAATTTTGAATCGGTGGGCTATATATACAACACGCCATTTTTAAATATGACAGTCCCCGTTTTCAGTATATGTCCCATGAAATTGGTCGGTCGTGTATGCTTGGCGCAATCCACAGTTGGGGAGGCATGGTACCAACCTTTCAAAACGCATGATTGTCTTAAATAAGTTCCAAACCTTTTTGCTTCACTTCATCACCTATAAAAGTGCCCTTCCCTTTGGAGGCGTATTCTTCTTCTGTGTACCCCAAAACTTCAAGTGGTTCCATGGTTTTTGCAGCGGTTCTCCCTAAAAGCACCAGTCTTTCCCAGAGATCCATTTTCCCAAAATCGTTGGAAATTACCACCAGGTCAATGTCACTCCATTCTTCGGCTCTGCTTGAGGCATGAGAACCGTAAAGAATTATCTTCTTTACTCGTATGCCTGATTTTTCGAGGCAATCCCGATATCTATTTATGATGTTAGCAAGTTTTTTATCCACGAAAAAACCTTCTTGCTCATGTTGAGTATTTCCTCGGATCTTTCTTTTGAAAACGTTTGCAGCATCTCATCAAAATCCTTTGGGTATCGAGTTACAATACTCAGATTATTGATGTCGCCAATAAATTGAAGCATGTCTTCATTGAACGCAATGCCGCTTATTTTTATCAAGTACAACAAGTTGTGAGTCTTGGGAGGCATTGTGCCGGTTATTTCTTCTGCCTTTGCCTTCAACACCTTCTCTATCGCCAGGTGGCACATGAATATGGTGTAAATATACCTTCCAGTATCAAGCATGTGTGCTGCGGTTTCTAAATCATAGTTCGCCGAGTCCAGCCAGTTCTTAATTTCCTTTTCCACTTTTTATCACCACGATTAGGAAATAATCATTCCGATAAAGCAGAACGAGCAAAGCTTTGCAGTTCATTGCATGTTTAGGGTACCTCTAGAAATTCACCATACAACCTCTTTCGGTCATTCCCGCGAAAGCGGGAATCCATAAAAATCAAACACATGGATTCCCTGATCAAGTCGGGGAATGACAAGAAAATGAATAATTAGAGGTTCCCTTTAGTTTTAATTACCATAGTTTACAGAAATTTTCTATTCATTATTTACAATTAAGAGATTTGAACCGGGGGGACGTTGTTGACAAATAGCGCTTCCTGTTTATTCCGATCCCTCATGACGGCTACCGCCGATTCGCCTTAGACCATATGGAGGGACGCTCTTAGTCGCCTCCGAATACTGCTATGCGGCCATGAAAGAGCATGGCCCTCTATTATTAAATCTCCTCCAGCGAATAGATCGGGTAATCAATGCGGTTAATTTTTATGGATTTGCCTATCGCAGGAATGACGGAAAGAGATCGCTGGTTGACTTTTGGAGGTGCACTGAATTATTAAATCCCGCAGGTGAAAAGGTTTGACAAGAAATGCCCAATTAACTATCATCGCCCCGTATCCGGTGAGGAGTGCAGCACGACTGGGCCTCCCTGATCTACCCGTCACACTGCTCTAGTCACACCTTATCCCTTTGAGGAATGAATGTGAAAAAAGCGCTGAGCTACAAGGATGCGGGTGTCAATATTAAAAAAGCCGACCTTCTGGTCGATCGCATCAGGTCAATGGCGAAGACGACCTTCCGGCCGGAAGTGGTTTCATCCATCGGCGGGTTCTCCGGGCTGTTCGCCCTGCGCGCCGGCACATATAAAAAGCCGGTCTTGAGCGCATCGACCGACGGCGTGGGCACCAAGCTGAAAATAGCCTTCATGATGGACAAGCACGACACGGTGGGCATTGACCTGGTTGCCATGGGAGTCAACGACATTCTCACCCAGGGCGCCGAACCGCTCTTCTTTCTCGATTACATAGCCACCGGTGAGCTGAAGCCGAAGACGGTTGAAGCCATCATCCGGGGTGTGAGCAACGGCTGTAAACAGGCCGGATGCGCCCTGCTGGGCGGCGAGATGGCGGAGATGCCGTCATTTTACGCAAAGAATGAATACGACCTTGCAGGATTTGCGGTTGGTGTTGTTGAGGAGCGAAAGATCATCGACGGATCGGCGATCAAGAACGGCGATGTGCTGGTGGGGATTGCATCAAGCGGCTTGCACAGCAACGGATATTCTCTGGTGCGCAAGGTGCTTTTGGAGCAGTGCAGGATCAGCCTCGGAAAAACAATAGCCGGGACCGGAAGGACCCTGGGCGAGGAGCTGCTGGTACCCACCCGCATTTACGTCAAGCCGGTGCTGGACATCATCAGGAAATTTCGGGTGCACGGCATGGCGCATATAACCGGGGGTGGGCTGATCGGCAACATCCCACGCATCCTGCCGCCCCGCTGCCGCGCGCTTATCAGAAAAAAAAGTTGGGCGGAACCGCCCATCTTCTCCTTGCTCCGCGAAAAATCCGGAATTGCCGAAATGGAAATGCTGAAAACATTTAATTGCGGGATCGGAATGGCGCTGGCAGTACCGCGACGCGATGCCGACGCCGTCAAGTCACTCCTGCGCTCGCATCGCTGCACCGCCTACACCATCGGCGAGATCATCGAGCGCCCCAAAGGCGGCAAGCCCATCGTGATTACATAGCGTCTGGTTTAGGGGGTATGGTCATCCCGAACGAATGTGAGGAATCTTCTATTATTTACCCTATTATCTCAGAAGATTTCTCGGATTCCCTCGAAATGACTATAAACTAATTTTGATAACACCTTACGGACAGTCGAGATTGAAACCTTGAAGGTTATTTTTAAGCATTTTGTTTGAATATCTCCGCTTCGGTGTAACTCACTTTACCGCGATAGGTTCTCTTGTTTTCAGCCTTGCCACCACGGTTTCCCCTGCACTGACCCGTTGCCCCTTCTGTACTGCTACTTCCCACTCCGCGGGCAGGAACACTTCAACCCGGCTTCCGAACTTGATCATCCCGATTCGCTCGCCCTGCTGAACCCGGTCATGCAATTGCCGGAAGAAGATAATTCTGCGCGCAATGTATCCGGCAATAAGCTTTATCATGACCCGATGAACACCTTCCCCCCTTTCACCCCTCCGGGTAACCCGAAAGCCAATGTCGAGGTGTTCATTTCCTCCTGAGGCATCTTCTCGGAACGCCGCCGCAAACGATCCCGGGTGATATTTCACATAGTCCACTTCCCCGCTCAGCGGGGCACGGTTGACATGAACATCAAAGACGGACATGAAAATGCTGATGCGACTCGCCTCGGCATGAAGGTAGTTGTCTTCCCTGAGCGTGCGCACGTCGATCACCTTTCCATCGGCGGGCGCAATCAGGCAATCGTTTGCGGCAGGCGTGACCCGGTCAGGGTCGCGAAAGAAATTGATCACCAGCACCACCAGAACCCAGCTGATGATGCTGACCAGCTTCAGCAGGGTCACGGCAAAGATCGATGAAGCAATCGACATGAGGGTTGCGAATACGGCAAGCCCCACAATATATGAAAAGCCTTCACGTCTGATGGAAACCATATCCCTCCTCGCACGAACTAATGTGTTGTGTGTCCGGTTTATTGGTTGTGGCGTCAAAAAACGCATCCCTTGAGCCACATGCGTGTCACCCCTTTTTAAACCGCCCGCCAGGACCTGAGCAAATTATGTCGGACGGTGGCGCCGCGTCAGGCAATCATGCGCAACACTTCCTTGAGGGAAGAAACCCCGGTTACCTCCATGGGCAGGGTTCCCCGCACCTTTGCCCGGTTAACTTCCGGAACCACGCCGTGCCGAAAGCCGAGCTTTGCCGCCTCTTTCAAGCGGAGTTCAAGCTGGGTTATGCCCCGCACCTCGCCGGTCAGGCCCACCTCGCCTAAAAATATGGTCGCGGCGTCAATGGACCGGTTCAATGAGCTCGACGCAATTGCCGCGGCAATGCCCAGATCGACCGCCGGCTCCTCTACCTTCACCCCGCCGGTTACATTGAGAAAAATATCCTTGTTATAGAGCGCGATGGCCAGGTAGCGCTCCAGTACCGCGGCCAGCAGGGACAGGCGCTGGGGATCGATGCCGATTGCGGTCCTGCGGGGCATGGCCAGATTGGTCGCGCTCACCAGCGCCTGGATTTCCACCAGCAGCGGCCGGGTTCCCTCCAGGCAGGGTACCACCACCGATCCGGAGACATCCACCGGGCGCTGCGAAATAAAAAGCTCCGACGGGTTCAGGACTTCCGCCAACCCGTACTCTTTCATTTCAAACACGCCGATTTCATTCGAGGATCCGAAACGGTTTTTTACCGCCCGCAGAATGCGGTAGGGGTGCCCGCGCTCCCCCTCAAAACAGAGAACCGTATCAACCATGTGCTCGAGCACCCGCGGCCCGGCGATTGCCCCGTCCTTGGTGACGTGACCGATGAGAAAAGTGGTAATGTCCCGGCCTTTGGAGAGAACTATCAGCCGAGCGGAGGTTTCACGTACCTGGGCGACGCTCCCCGGTGCCGACTGCAGCTCGCCTGAATAAACCGTCTGTATGGAGTCGATGATCAGGACCTTCGGGGCAAGCGCGATCGCTTCGGGAAGGATGGTTTCCAGGCAGTTCTCCGCCATGATGTATACATGGGGCGACAGGGTGTTCAGCCGTTCCGCCCTGATCTTGATCTGGCGGGCGGATTCCTCACCGGATACATAGAGAACCTTCTGTTCCGGGGAAGCCATCAGGTTCAGCGCCTGCAGCAGCAGGGTTGATTTGCCGATGCCGGGGTCGCCGCCGATCAGCACCACCGAACCGCTGACCACCCCGCCGCCCAGCACCCGGTCAAACTCACCCACGCCGGTCAGAATACGCGGATTATCGCTCATCTGGATCCGGTCCAGCGTCTGGATCACCGCCCCGCCCGGGTTGCGTTCCAGCCACGCGTGCATGGCCGGCCCCGCGCCCTCACGCCGCTTTTCTTCCAGCAGGCTGTCCCACGCCTCGCACCCGGGGCATTTCCCCAGCCACTTGGACGACTGGTATCCGCACAGCTGACAAACAAAATGCGTGTTTTTTTTATC
>CAYWLT010000217.1:0-5250 GCA_964459295.1 uncultured Thermodesulfobacteriota bacterium | reverse complement strand
ATGGCTGGCGTGGAGGGTCCGGCGGTGGACAAACTTGAAAGCCTCAAGCACAATTTTGCCTTCAAGTTTCCCTTATCTGCAGGAAGAATACCAAGGGAAGATAACATGGAGCCGATGTGCTATCTGATTGAAAGCATACCTCAATGGCAAACCTATTATAACAAGAAGATTACGTGGTATCATAAGGAACACAAAATTTCTCTCTGTCAAGATTATTATGACGAAAGAGGAAGACATGTCAAAACATTTAAGAGGACATACATCAGGATTGGCGATAAGCCGGGCGTGCCTGGACCCACTCTATCCCAGAACTGGTGGTTCATTAAAACACTTACGACAGGGCACGCAACATTCCACGATGTTATAAGCCAAGTCCCAAACAAACCCCTAGGGGAGTATCTATTTACTCAATCATTTTTGCTTTCAACAGGAAGATAATGTATCCAGACTAATTGATATCCGGCATCCCAAGGAAACTGCCATCCTTTCGGAACTTGAAGGGGGGGGAAGACAATGACAGAAAAAGAAAAACCCGGTTCTGGCCTGATGTTCAAGCTAGCTTGTTTAATCATAGGCGTGGCACTAATGGGTATATGCCCGAAGACGTATGCATTAGAAACTGGGATTCCGGGACTTGAAGTATGGGGATATGTGCAAAATGATTCGGCGTTTCATACAACCCGGCGGGACCCGCTCATCTACTTCAAGGAAAGAAAGGTTGCCCCCGGATTGGGAAATTTTGGTCATCCCGCGGCTTCCGTGATAAACGGGCTGTCGCGGCAGAATACGGTGGATCATCGCGGCAGCATCATGAAATTTGAAAACAGCTTCAACATGAAGATACTCTATACGTTGCTGGATCGCGATAATAAGAGGGTGTCGATTTTCGGCCGTCTCTACACGCTGGTCGATTCCGTCTATGATATGACCAGCAGCATCGGCTGGGAATCGGGCGGGATTCCCGGGGCACGCCACGGCAGCGGCAATCCCGGCCGGTTTTACAGAAATGATATGCATTACCGGACTGAGAAAAGAATACCCCGGGAATTCTATGTTGACGTGAACCTGCCCAAGATGGATCTGCGCATCGGCAAGCAGATGATTGTCTGGGGGGAGATTGACGGCTTCAGGCTGCTGGACCTGGTGAACCCTTTTGACTTGCGTGAGTTCATTCTCGATGATTACGAGGACAGCCGCATTCCCCAGTGGAGCCTGGATCTCAAATGGAGGTTTTTGGAAAAGCATCCTGATCAGTATCTGGAGTTTGTTTTTATTCCCGACTTTGAATCAAATGAGATCATGAAGGAGGGAAGCCAGTGGGCGGCGGATGAGATATCTCTCTATTACGCCGGCCACCGGGCTTTCAGCTACGTCGACAAATTTAATCTATTTGGTCCCACCTACCACTACCAGAACGTCTACCGCAAACCCGCCCAGACCTTTGAGAATTCCAACTTCGGGATTCGCTATGGCGGGGTCAAGCAGATGAAGCGTGGCGCCCTGTCCTACACCTTCAGCTACTACTATACCTGGGATTATAACTGGGCGCCGTATGTCAATGGCTGGTTTATGCCGCTCATCGGCAATGTCAAATCGCACAACGCCATCCCGGGGGTAACTGATCTGTTCCTGCTGGCCCCCACAACGCTCTCGCGGGAACATCGCCGACTGCACGTTTTTGGTGCCACCTTTAACAAGGTCATCGGCAAGTGGGCATTCCGGGGTGAGGCGGCCTATACCGACGGCAAGGCCGTCGCGGTTAATCCCCTGACCGACCGGTCGGGGCAGGATTTCGAGTCCAAGGAAAACACCTTTGATTACTGTCTCGGCTTCGATCGAACCGTGTATATAGACTGGTTCCTGAGCGGGCAGATTATCCAGAACATCGTTCTCGGCTCCAATCCGCACATGGTTACCGGACTGTCCTTGCACGAGCGGAAACCGGTGGACACGTATTTCACCTTTGTGGTGTCCAAGCCCTTTAAAAGCATGAACGACCAGGCGGGCCTGTCGGGCCTTATTGCCTACAACACCCTGGGACAATGGTGGATCAATCCCAAACTGTGGTGGGAGATAACCCAGAATACCAAGATAACCCTGGGTGCCCAAATTTTTGAAGGCCAGCATTACCAGGCTTTGGGTGAGTTTAAGCGCAACACCAATATTTACACCCAGATAAAATACAGCTTTTAAAAAGACCGCCGATACTCGGACTCCCCACTAAAAGGAACGGAACGATGGCAAATAAAACCTACAGCAGGATCATCGCCGAGTTCATCATCAAATTCAGGATCATCCTGCTTATTATCGTCGGCGGGCTCTCCGTCTTTTTCATGTCCCGGTTCGCCGGCATCGCGGTTATCACCAACCTGGATGATTTTGCGCCTTTCGGACATCCTTATGTCAAGGTGCAGAAGCTGATGGAAAAATGGTTCAAGGGCGGCAATATGATTCAACTGGAGGTGGAGGTAAAAAAAGGCGACATATTGAACGCCGACACCTTGAAAAAAATCCTCCGCATCAACCGGGATATCATGTTCTTAGACGGGGTGATTGTGGCCCGGCTACATTCCATTGCCGATCCCAAAGTCAAGATGACCAAAGGCTATCCCGACGGATGGATCAGCAAGCGGCTGCTGGTCATGATTCCGGAAACCCCGGAGCAGAGGCAGGAGCTCAAAGAAGCAATTTTAAGCGACGAGCTGATTTATGGCCAGTATGTTTCAACTGACTTTAAAGCGGCGATCATCCGGGCGGACTTTAAGGAAGACATCGACTATAAAAAACTGTTTCATGACCTGTACGAGATCCAGCAGCGTGAGACCGATGACAATACCATCATCAGCATCTCCGGGAGACCGATCATGCTGGGGTGGATCAATCGTTACCAGCACAGCCTCATACCCCTGTTCGGTGGATCCCTCCTGGTGATGGCAACGCTGCTCTATCTATGCTTCAGAACCATCCCGGGTGTTCTACTGCCCCTGGTTACAGCCCTTATCAGCGTGTCCTGGGGCCTGGGACTGCTGGCCATACTCGGGTTCTCAATGGATCCCATGGCTGCGGTCATACCCTTTCTGATCCTGGCCATCGGGATAAGCCATTCCGTCCAGGTGGTAAAACGGTATTATGAAGAATGCGCCAAGGGGCTTACTTCAAAGTCTGCCGCGGTAGAATCGATTTCAGCACTGCTCGCTCCAGCCCTGGTGGCAGTCACTACCGATGCCTTTGCCTTTCTGACCATGATAAGCGTTAAAATCCGGATGTTGCGGTTGCTGTCTATCGTCGGCACCCTTTCCCTAGCCAGCATTACCTTCATGGTGCTCATATTTCTTCCGGTCTGCTTTTCTTTTCTGCCGACGCCGAAACAAAGCACGGTGCGGCGGGAGGAAGAGGCTGGCGGGTTCCTGAACAAAGCGCTGCTCTGGATATCACGCAACTCCACCAACAAAAAAGGCGCCTGGTCATTTATGTGGCTTCTGGCAGTGCTGGTGGTGGTGGGAATCATCGGGACCAGCAAAATGCAAATCGGCGGACAGGCGCCCGGCGCTGGGGCCTTCTATATGAGTTCCCCGTATGCACGGGAAACGGCAAATATCGCCAGAAAATTTCCCGGCGCCATATCCTATTCGCTCATCATTAAGGGCGCTGCGGAGAATGACATTCAAAGGCAGGATGTGCTGAAAAACATTGAGCGGCTTCAGGATTATCTTAATCTCGACCCCAAAGTCGGCGGCAGCCTGTCGGTAATTGATTACTTGAAACGGATGAACGTGGTCGTCCACGACGGTGACGAACGATATTACCACCTTCCCCGCATCGGTGACCCGGACATCGGCTACTATGAAGACACGGAGATGGTGCAGCGGGCAGTGGGAGAGTACCTGTTCATGTACAGCCTGGGCACGGCAGGTGAATTTGACTTTCTGGTGGACTATGAATATAAGAACACCAACATCAATTTGTTTTTAAAAGACATGGAGGCCCAGACCATCCGGGATATCATAGCCAAAACCAAGGACTATGCGGCCAAACACTGGGACGCGCCGGGCGTAACCGTAGAGGTAGCCGGCGGATTGGCCGGGGTGGTTGGCGCAATCAACGAAGAATTGGGAACCGGACTGATTAAAAATATGATCCAGATTTCCTCCATCGTATTCATTTTTTGCGCCTTGCTGCTCCGCTCCCTGGTGGGCGCGACGCTTATCATCATTTCGCTGTACACCAGGGTGCTGGTATGCTACGGGGTAATGGGTTTTGCCGGCATCCCCTTAAGTCTGTACACCATGCCGGTGGCCTCCCTGGGCATCGGCATCGGGGTGGATTATGTAATCTATGTTATTGTCCGCATGCAGGAGGAGTTGCTCGCAACCAAGGGAGATTATGAGGCAGCCAGCAGGGTCGCATTAACCACCACCGGGCGGGCGGTTTTCTTTACCATGATGGCGGTGGTGCTGGGATGCATGATTTTTATTTTCTCCCACCTGAAATTCCACATGGAATTGGGGCTGATGGTGGGTACGATCATCTTTTTAAATGGATTGGGGTCGATTATCTTTGTGCCCAATCTTGCGTATCTGATAAAACCCAAGTTCATGCATCGTTTTGTTAAAAAATAGAACACACGGCTGTGGCAACCGACAAAAAATCTCATGCAGGAGTTTTTCCGTGAAAATACCAGCTTTAACCATATCGATGGGTTTGGTACTTCAACTGCTGCTCATGCCCGTCAATGTACAGGCACAGTCCCAAGTTGCTGATGGAGCAGAGTCTCAGGCGGAATCATCCGCCGTGGTCATGAACACCGGCATCTTCGGGATGTGCTTTCCGGATCAAAACAACGGTTGGCTGGTGGGGAAAAACGGGACCATTGTGCACACCGCGGACGGGGGCAAAAGCTGGTCGCTGCAAGATAGCGGCGAGAAGCTCCATTTATATGATGTGAGCTTTTGTGATGCGCAGCACGGCTGGGCAGTCGGAGAAAACGGTTATATCATACATACCATGGATGGCGGGAAAACATGGAAGCCACAACAGAGCGGGATTCCCGGAAATTTACCAGACAAGTGGTACGCCTCCCGGCTCTGAATGGTTGTTAAGAATGATCCAAGCCTACGCAACAAGGACGAATACGGATGGCCCTTTGCAAAAGCTTGTCCGCTTATTTCAACAACCGCGCGCGGTCCATCAAACGGCATAATTGTGTTGGATTTCCATGCAGAGTCCAGTGAAGAAAAAGAGGCTCTAGCC
>CAYWLT010000216.1:0-5290 GCA_964459295.1 uncultured Thermodesulfobacteriota bacterium | reverse complement strand
ATTGTTTTTCTTAAGTTTTTATGGGTGTTGCCGAAAAGATATTTATATTGCATCAGATTAATAAATCTTGACCACGGCAGATAAGCACAAACGGTTATTATCCAGGGAGGGACTTGTGAGTAAAATATTAACCACCAAGGAGTTGGCTGAGTACTTAAAGCTCACCGAGGTAACCATCTACAAGTATGCCAATGAAGGTAAGATTCCCGGGTTCAAGATCGGGAGCAGGTGGAGGTTTGACAAGGATAAAATTGATGACCTGCTGAAATGTGAAGAAGGCGAAATCGTCAAGCAAAACTGAAAGCCCGTCCCGGCAGCAGGGAACAGTCGCCGGAAATGCCTTTCTCAAGGTGAGGCCCACAGCCCGGCCCGCGCAGCACGGCTGCAGGGATTAAGCGATGACAGGATAGGGCGGGACAGGGGCCTCGCTTCGTTCCGCACCGGCACTACCCGGCAGGTTCACTTCAGGGATCGTCCCGCCAGCATACGTTGGCATCGCTCCAGGCTTCTCTCCAGATTCTCCACCTGGTGGGGTTCAATGGTATAAATCGGTGATACCCGGTAGTCATTGATCAAACGCATGAAGAGCGCAAAATTGATCTCCCCGTCTCCCACCGGCAGATGATCGTCGGCGGTTTTGCGGTTGTCATGCAGGTGGACCTCGCGCATATATCCTCCCAGGGAAACAAACCACTCCTCCATGGGCACGGTCGAGAAAAGATTAAAGTGGCCGACGTCGTAGCAGAAGCCTAAATGAGGCGAGTCAATCCCCTCGATCAGACGCTTCAGGCCCGACGGCTCCTCTTCAAAGACATTTTCCAGCGCGAGATGTAAATTCAGCTTTTCGGCCCGCACAACGATGGGCCGCCATGTGGTAAGGCTGCTTGCCAGCCAGAAGGGGATGTCCCCGTCAAAAAACCACTTGTTGTATCCCGGATGGAAGATGATCATTTTCGGCGCGAAGCGGGCGGCGGCGGTGATTGTCTGGTGCAGCCTTTCCAGCGTCGCCGACTTGATTTTGGCGTCCGCCCCGCCGGGGCTGAGATCCATGAAGGGGGCATGAACGGTTATGGTCAGGCCGCGGGCGTGCAGCGCCCCGGCCACCCTCTCCATCTCATCTTCCGTGCAGGTGTCCAGCGCCTCCCCGTTGAAATAAATTTCCGGGTTGATCCGCTGCTCGAGCACAAAATCAAGATTCTGGAGAAGCATGCGCCAGGGTATATTGACCTGAATGGCGGGTTGGTTCATGGCGTTCCCGGGGTGAGCAGGAGTTACGTGCACGCGACAGACACGGTGAACCTAACAAGATGTCATCGGTTTGTCAAGCCGCAAGCGGGCCCCAGCGATGACGGTTAAATCGCTTGACAAAGGTAAAACCTTGCAGTATACAACAACACTTATAATCAGGGTTTATGCCGTACGGCACATTCAGTACCGACCGGGTGGGGCCATTGTGTCATGTGCGGCGGATAATCGGCGTGCATATCACGCAGCCCATGAACCCGTGCAGGCCTTCCGAGGGGAAGGGTACCATTGCAGGCCGCTGTTTTTCACCCAACCTTCACAAGGTTGGTTTTTTTGTGGAAGGTGCCATGGCATCCGGTTTAATCCTGGTCATCGGCGGTGCGAGAAGCGGGAAAAGCAATTTTGCCCAGGCCCGGGCGGATGCCCGGCAAGGTCGCAAGGTATTTATTGCCACCGCCCGGGCGGGCGACGATGAAATGAAGCTCCGTATTGAGAAGCACCGCAGCGAGCGGCCGTCCCACTGGCACACCATTGAAGAGCCCCTTCGACTGGCACAGATGCTGGATGACTGCGCGGGAGTCTATGACGTGGTGCTCATAGATTGCATCGGGTTCTGGATTTCCAATCTGCTGCTGGCGAACGCCGCGGAGGGCGATATCCTGCAGGAAGTAGACCGGCTACTGGCATACTGCAAAACTTCCGGGGCGGACGTGATTGTGGTGAGCAATGAAACGGGGATGGGCATTGTGCCCGAACACAGGCTCTCCCGCTTGTTTCGCGATGTGCTGGGAAAGACCAATCAGGAACTGGCCGGGGCGGCGGATGAGGTGTTTTTTCTCGTTGCCGGCATTCCGCTACAGATAAAGGGCAAATCGTCTGCCCGATTAATTTGACCAAAGGGTTAATCATGCAGCAACTCAATGCGATCCTGGATGCCATACGACCGCTTGACCCTGCTTTGCTGCGCCAGGCCCGCGAGCGCCTTGATCTGAAGGCCATGCCCCGGGGCAGCCTGGGCAGACTTGAAGAGTGCGCCCAGCGGGTTGTCGGCATCAGGGAGACCCTCACTCCTTCACTGGGGAAGAAGGCGGTCGTGGTCTTTGCCGGCGATCATGGGGTGGTGGAAGAAGGGGTCAGCCGGTTTTCCAGCGAAGTGACCCCGCAAATGGTCTATAATTTTGTCCGCGGCGGGGCGGGCATAAATGTTCTGGCCCGCCAGGTGGGGGCGGAGGTGGTGGTGGTTGACGTGGGCGTGGCCGTTGACCTGCCGCCGCAGGATGGTCTGCTAATCCGCAAGGTGGCTCACGGAACCCGGAACCTGAGAAAGTTTCCCGCCATGACCGGAGACCAGGCGCTGCGCGCGCTTTGGGTTGGTGTGGATATCGCACGGGACCTGGCCGCAAAAGATGTTACCCTGATCGGGACCGGAGATATGGGTATCGGCAATACCACGGCCAGCAGCGCCATAGCCGCCGTCTTAACCGGTCATGCGGTGGACGAGGTGACCGGACGGGGAACCGGCGCGGATGATGTCATGCTCCGGCGCAAAGTGGAGGTCATCAGGGAAGCCATCTTCCTCCATCGGCCGGATCCCGGTAATCCCCTGGAGGTGCTGGCCAAGCTCGGCGGTTTGGAGATAGCGGGCATAACCGGCTTGATCATCGGTGCCGCGTTCAACCGGATACCGGTGGTCATTGACGGGTTCATTGCAGGCGCCGCCGCCCTGGTTGCGGTATCGCTGAAACCGGACATCCGTGAATATCTCTTTGCCGGGCACCGGTCGGCGGAAGCGGGCCACCGGGTCATACTCGAATGGCTGCAACTGATGCCGCTGCTGGATCTGTCGATGAGGCTGGGCGAGGGCACCGGCGCCGCCCTGGGGATGTTTATAATCGAGTCCGGGATACGGATACTGCGTGAGATGTTGACCTTTGAAGAGGCGGGGGTCAAAAAGGCCGTTCGCTGATGCGCGCATTCATTATCGCCGTGCAATTTCTTACCCGCATTTCCCTCGCCCCGCAAATGAAGGTGAGCGACGAGGAAGTGGGGAATTCCATGCGCTATTTCCCCCTGGTGGGGCTGGGCATGGGGGTCGGCCTCGCCGCGGCGCGCCTGGTGCTGGCGGCGGCGCTGCCCGGAAGCCTGGTTGACGGCATGATTATAGCGCTGCTGGCCGCCCTGAGCGGGGCCATCCATCTTGACGGCCTCGCGGATACGGCTGACGGCATCGCGGGAGGAAAAGACCGGGAAGGGCGATTGCGGATCATGAAGGAGCCGCACATCGGGGCCATAGGGGCGGTTTGGGTTATCCTGGTGATAATGCTCAAATACGGGGCGCTGCTGGCGCTGTCCGGACGCCTGAAATACCAGGCACTCCTGCTCGTTCCGATGATCGGCCGGTGGGCGCAGATGCTGGTTACCTACCGGTCCGAATACGCCGGCCTGAGCCGCGGGATTGGTTTTACCTTTACTCGTCAACTCACCATGCCGGTCGTGCTCTGCAACTCGCTGCTGGTGGGGGCATGCGCGTACTATCTTTTTTCAATCAAGGGTGCGCTTATCGCGCTTGTCATCCTGGCGGCCTGCCGGGCCTATGCCGCTTATTTCAGGCGCGCCCTGGGCGGGATCACCGGCGATGTTCTGGGGGCGGCGACCGAGCTAGCCGAGACCGCCGCCTTGATATTGCTGGTGGTCAGATTTTAGCAGGCTGTTGAAAAACGCCTGTCTGATTTGTGGCTCAAGGGGAGGGGCTTTTGACGCCACAACCATGTGTCGGTACGCTTAGGGTACGACCCGGTGCCTTCGACTTAAACCGAGGACAGGCAGCTTTGCAGAGGGTTCGATACAGGCTGTTGCCATGCGGGTCTGTCGGACCAAGTGAGAGAGTCGCTGCCGTTCTACAGGATCCGAATAATTTTGTTGTGGCTAAAAAGCCCCTCCCCTTGAGCCACATACTGTTTAGCAGGCTTTTTCAACAGCCTACTGGTGGATATTTTTAGAAGCTATTGTTGGGGATTTGAACATGGAAACAAGAACACGGCTCTACCTGGCGCGGCATGGTGAAACCACGCTCAGCGCGGAATACCGCTACATCGGCCAGACCGATGTGGACATTAACGACAACGGCCTCGAGCAGATGGAGAGGCTCAAGCGCCGGTTTCAGGATCAGGAGATCCATGCCTTTTTCAGCAGCGACCTGATCCGCGCCAGAAAAGGAGCGGAGATCATAGCCAGCTGCCATGGCTTAGAACCCATTGCCTGCCCGGAATTCCGGGAGATCCATCTCGGCATCTGGGAAGGGATGACCCGGGAGGAGATCCTGGAACGCTATCCCGAGGAATATGCGGCGCGCCTGCAGGACCTGGTCCACCGGCGCATCGAAGGCGGAGAAAGCTTCGGGGATGTACGCGCGCGGGTGATGGGGAAACTCTCCCGCATCCTCGTTGAGCGGGCGGGCGGAACCATTCTGCTGCTGGCGCACGGCGGGGTAAACCGGGTTATTTTGTTTGACGCCCTCAAGCTCGATTTGGCGAACCTGACCCGTCTGGATCAGTCCTACGGCTGTATCAACATCATCGATTATTATGACGAAGGTCCGGTGGTCAAGCTGGTGAATGGATGAAATGATGACCCCCCTCGGTCTCGCCATCGCCTATGCCGTTGACCTGGCGCTGGGCGACCCCCAGTGGCGGTTTCATCCCATTCGTCTGATGGGCCGGTTGATAACCGCTTTTGAAAAAGTGCTGCGATCATCCCCCTTCAGCCGAACGGGTGAGAAGGCGAACGGCGTTCTCCTCTGCGGCGGCGTGGTTTTGCTGGTGTACGGGATTGCCTGGGCGGCGCTGGCAGCGGCCTTCCGCGCGCACGAGTACGCCGGCTTTTGCCTTGCCCTGGTGCTGGCATATTTTACCATATCGGCCAGGGCCCTGGGGGATGCGGCGCAAGCGGGGCGTACCTGCCTTGCGGCAGGTGACGACGCGGGAGCGCGGGGCCGCCTGGCCCGGGGGGGGGGCCGGGACACCGGGGCCCGCAGTCGGGATGAGGT
>CAYWLT010000215.1:0-5324 GCA_964459295.1 uncultured Thermodesulfobacteriota bacterium | reverse complement strand
AGGAGAGGGTCAGCATATCCGGCTGGGTGAGCTGTTCTTTAAACGCAGCTGCCATTGTATGGTGAATTTTTAGAGGTACCATAATTATTGCTCAATTAAAGTGTTTGTGTGATTTGAATAACTTATTTTACCCCTCAAAAACAAGCTTATTAGGCCATTTTTAGGCACTTTTAAAGGAATATCATTAAAAATATCGGATAGTTATCGTGGTCGGACCCGATGGAGAACGAATCCTGCTTGACTGTATCCGCCGCTGTGATATGAAAATAAGCGATCACGCGTGCGTTGCAGGCCTCACCGGATTCCCATCCTGATTTGAGGCGTTACCTCATGCCGTGATGAAGATAAACCCGACGCGATGGAGACACGTGAATGATCGATGATGAAAAAATAGAGCTGGCGTCACAGAAGGCGTGCGATGCCTTTTGGGAAACGCTGGCGGAGCAGTTTCCGGAAATTGAACCCCAGGAAGTTTTGCCGGAAGATGAGGAAACCCTGTTTCATGACCAGTGCCTGGAGGCGGCGCGGCTGTGGGTGCGGCTGAACGAGGCGGATGAGGAAGAGTAAAGGCACATTGTCTTAGGTTATAATCCTTCTCCTGAAAGCGTTGTTGCACAACAAAATACCTCTCTTGTCCATTCGGTGCCGGCCGGTGCTCGCTGAGACACCGGGTGGTCGGCATCATGCGCGCACCACGGCTTCCTTTTTCATTTACATTCTGTCGCTCTTACTTCTGCCGCCGATGCGGATGTCCTTCTTGTGGGGCAGCTTCCCTCGACCATTATGTGAGCGGGGCAGGCGATGAACTTTAGAGACATGTCGGTAAAGGAAATCACCCGGCTGGTAAGTGCCTTGAACCAGCCCGGAGAGATGGACGAAGCCATTCGCAATCTCGACGCCGTGATTGATTCTTTCAAAATATTGAGATCGCTCCTGGAAGAGCGCAAGACACTCCAGTTGGAGCAGGAGCGGCTAAGACGAAGAAAAAGGTTGCTGGTGGTGAGGAAGGAAAAGATGCGGGATCCATGATGCAGGTTAGGAAACAAATCCAAAATCCCAAGCACGAAATCCTAAACAAATCCAAAATCCCAATATCTAATATTTCAAACCCTAATTGCCAATTGTTTTCTTTGCAGTTTTTCCTTTTTGAACTTTGGTCATTTGATTTTGCTTAGGATTTAGTGCTTAGGATTTGCCTTCCCCTCTTCCCCTTCTCTTTTTTCCATTGACACCTTCACCGCGGCGGCTTATGATTTTTCTAAGATTTTCCCATAAGTAGCGGCGCAAATGCACTGTCCCAAGGAGCCGGCATGTACATCGTCGTGTGCGTCAAAATGGTTCCCGATACCACGCAGGTCAAGATAGACCCGGTGACCAACACCCTGGTAAGGGAAGGTGTCCCTTTTATTACCAATCCCTTCGACACCCACGCCCTGGAAGAGGCCCTCCGACTGAAAGACCGCTACGGAGCGCGCATCACCGCCATTTCCATGGGGCCGCCCACGGCGGAAAGCGTTCTGCGGCGGGCGCTTTCGCTGGGTGTCGATGATGCCGTGCTGTTAAGCGACCGCGTCTTCGGCGGCGCGGACACCCTGGCAACCAGCCGGGTGTTGACCGAGTCCATCGTCAAACTCGGCGAAAAGGAACCGGTCGACCTGGTAATCTGCGGCAAGCAGACCATTGACGGCGACACCGCGCAGGTGGGCCCAGGGATCGCTTCGCGCCTCAATTTTTCACAACTGACCCTGGTCGACCGGGTCATTGAGATCGACACCAGGAAGAAAACCATCCGGGTCCAGCGCAAGCTGGAAGAGTATCACGAACTGATCGAGGCAAAACTGCCCGCCCTGATCACGGTGGAGCGCGAGATCAATATTCCGCGCTACCCCACTGTGCCCGGCAGGCTCGACGCGGAAGATGCACCCATGCCCCTCTGGAACAACGGCGTGCTCAAGCTGGATGCCAAGACCATCGGCCTGCAGGGGTCTCCCACCCAGGTCAGGCGAATCTTTGCCCCGGAGCGGGAAAAAGGCGAAATCATCCCGGGAACCGGCGATCACCGGGCCGAAGCCGTCAAAGCGATGACTGACAAGCTTGCTGACTGGGATTTTGTCTGCCGCGGGAGATAAGCAGCAACCGGCACCACATCCACTTCAGCTTCGGAGGATCAATGGAAGATACGGCGAAGAAGAAAAAGAAACCGCGCGGGAAAGCACGGCTCATTGCCGGCAAGTGCATCGCCTGCGGCGCGCGCTGCCAGATGTCCTGTCCTTCTGACGCCATTGAAATGAATGAGCAGGGTGAACCGATCATCTCCCTCGAAAAGTGCATCGGCTGCCGCAAATGCGTCAAGGCATGCCCGGCGGCGGCGCTTGAGATGTACCTGACCCCCGAGGAGGAAAAGCTGCTTGCCGGTATGCAGGCTGACGCTGCTGAGCAAAGTGAGGAAGATGTCCATGAAGCGGCGGACGCCAAAACCGGCGTTGCGGCATGGAAGGGGGTATGGGTGTTTGTTGAGCAGAACGAAGGCAAGGCCCACCCCGTGTCCTGGGAGCTGCTCGGCGTGGGAAGAACGCTTGCCAATGATCTGGGGGTGGACCTCTCCGCTTTTGTGCTGGGCTCCGGCGTAAAGGGATTGGCGGAAGAGGCCTTCGGATACGATGCCGACAAGGTATACCTCATAGACGACCCCGTCCTCAACCACTACCGCACACCTTCCTACCTGCACGGCTCTCTTGCGCTGATTAACAAGTATAAACCGGAAATCGTGCTCATGGGCGCGACCGGACTGGGAAGGGACCTGGCCGGGGCGGTGGCGACCGCGCTCAAGACAGGATTGACGGCAGATTGCACCGGGCTCACCATAGACAAAAAAATGCGCCTGCTGGAACAGACCCGTCCCGCCTTCGGCGGGAATATCATGGCGACCATTTTAACCGAGACCTGCCGTCCGCAGATGGCCTCGGTGCGGCCCCACGTCATGCCCAGGCCGCAGTTTCAGCCGGGGAAACGAGGCGAGCTGATCATCGAGCCCTTTCAGTTGTCCGAAGATAGCATTTCCACCAGGATACTTGAAATACAGCCGCTCCTCACTGAAGGCTCCATCAATATTGCCGGGGCCAATGTTATCGTGAGCGGGGGACGGGGCCTGCTCCAGGCGGAAAACTTCAAAATGCTGCAGGAGCTGGCCGACCTCCTCGGCGGCGTGGTGGGCGCATCCCGCAGCGCCATCGACGCGGGATGGATGCCCCATGCCCGGCAGATAGGCCAGACCGGCAAGACCGTTAGGCCCAAGCTCTACATCGCCTGCGCCATCTCCGGCGCCATTCAGCACCTGGTGGGAATGCAGGATTCGGATCACATCATCGCCATCAACAAGGACAAGAACGCGCCCATCTTCGAAGTGGCGCACCTGGGTATCGTGGGAGACATTTTTGAGATCATCCCCGGCGTCATAGAACAGCTGCGCCGGAGTGGAGCAAAGGCGGCAGCCCGGGGGTAAAGGCGGCAGAATGCGCGAGCGCTCCTAGCAACCGGTTTCTTTACCCTGCAAACCGTCAACTGCAAATTTTGCTTTGCACCACGAAGCACACGAAGAGAAGAAAGGGGTCAGGTCTCAATATTCAAGAAACATGGTGTGCCGCTTGGGAGGTATATTGAATGTTGAGACTTGACCCCGCATTTCTACAAACCGGTCAACGGGCAAACCGGATAACCCCAAAAAAGGAGTTCCCTTGACCACTTTAGAATCCCTCATCTTTGCCGTCCTGCTGCTATGCGGCATCGGCTTCTTCTTGAAGAATGTCTTCCGGCTTTTCTCCAACGTCTGCCTGGGACAATGGGAAAACCGCTTTGACCGTCTCTGGTCCCGCCTGAAAGACATGTTCGTCTTCGCCTTCCTCCAGCTCCGGGTGGTGAGCGAAAAGTTCGGAATCAATCACTTACTCCTCTTCTGGGGATTCATGGTCCTGCTCCTGGTCAACACTCAGTTCTTTATCTCTGGCGTCTTTCCCCGGTTCTCGTTCGAATTCCTCGGCGATATTCCCTATCGCATACTCCTGCTGATGGCCGACATCATGTCTCTGGTAGTCTTGGCCTGCGTGGTGATTGCCGTCTTCCGGCGGGTCTTCTTCCGCCCTCCCCACATCGAGGCCGCGCTTGACGCGTTCTTCATCCTGTTTCTGGTAGCCTCCCTGATGACCGCATACTTCGGGATGCATGCCTGCGAGTTTCGGATGGGCGAGGAACTCCCGGCCGCCTGGATGCCGGTGTCCGCCGCCTTCGCGAAAATGGCTGCCGGCATCTCGCTCGAGTCGGCGCACCGGTATGCCCGCATCTTCTGGTGGATACACGCGCTGGTGCTGCTCTTTTTTCTCAACTATCTCCCCTACAGCAAGCACCTGCACATACTGACCGCCATACCCAACTGTTTTTTCAGAAGTTTTTCCTTTGTTTCCACTGTGCCGCGGCTGATTTTCAAAAAGGGAAACACCTTCGGCATTTCCAAGGTAGTGCAGTTTACCTGGAAGGACCTGTTTGACTTTCTTTCCTGCACCGAGTGCGGCAGGTGCCAGGCGGCCTGCCCCGCCCATAATACCGGCAAGCCGCTCAATCCCCGGCTGGTCATCCGCGAGGGCAAACTGAACCTGCTCGCCAACGGCAGCGTCGTCAGAGCCACCCGGCCGGCCGATACCCTGGCCTCCGCGCCACCGGATGCCTTGATGAAAATACCCCTGATTAACGGACGGGAGGAAAGCGTTGCCGTCGATGCCATCTGGGCCTGCACCACCTGCGGCGCCTGCATGGTAAAATGTCCCGTGTTCATCGAGCACGTTCCCAAACTTATCGGCATGCGCCGGCACCTGGTCATGGAAAAGGCGCAATTCGCCGAGGAGCTGATTGCATTCTTCGAAAATACCGAGCAGCGCTCCAATCCCTGGGGCATTGCCCCCACCGACCGGGCCAAGTGGACCCAGGATCTCGCGGTCAAGACGCTGGCGGACAGCCCCGGCGCGGAATATCTCCTGTACGTGGGCTGCGCCGGATCCTTCGATTCCCGCAACCGCCAGGTGGTCACCGCCCTGACCACCATCCTCAATGCCGCCCAACTGTCGTGGGGCATCCTGGGAACCGAGGAAAAATGCTGCGGCGACTCCCTGCGCCGGCTGGGCAATGAATATGTGTTTGACCGGCTGGCCCGCGAAAACATCGCGCTCTTTAAAAAGCACGGTGTCAAAAAGATCATCACCTACTGCCCGCACTGCTTCAGCACCCTCAAGAATGATTACCGGCAGTACGGCGCCGACTACGAAGTCATACACCAC
>CAYWLT010000214.1:0-5331 GCA_964459295.1 uncultured Thermodesulfobacteriota bacterium | reverse complement strand
ACCACGATGGTCTTGGAAGGGACGTTCATAGCTTCACGTCTGATCTCCCGGAAAATTTCAAAGCAGAGGGTGGTTTTGGACTTGAGCACCCCCCTCCCTTCGCAGTAGGAACAGGGCTCGCACAGAATTCTGCTTAAGTTTTCACGCGTCCGCTTTCGGGTCATTTCCACCAGCCCCAGCTCCGATATCCGGAGTATGTTCACCTTTGCCCGGTCCTTCTTCAGCGCCTCGTTGAGCGCCTGATAGACCCGCTCGCGTCCGCCTTCCCGCTCCATGTCGATGAAATCAATGATAATGATGCCGCCGATGTTGCGCAGCCGGAGCTGATAGGCAATTTCCCTGACCGCCTCCAGGTTGGTTTTTAAAATGGTGTCCTCGGGATTGCCCTTTCCCACATACTTCCCGGTATTGACATCGACCGCGGTCAGCGCCTCGGTCTCCTCGATGACGATCGATCCGCCTGATTTCAGCCACACCTTCTTGCCCAGGGCCCGGCTGATTTCCACCTCGATGCCGTAGGCGTCGAATATGGGCTCCTCGGCGTCATACAATTCGACCGAGTGCTTGAGCTGGGGCATGAAGGTCGAGGCAAATTCCAGGATCTGGTTGTATTCCTTATCGGAATCGACTACCACCTTTTCAACCCCCTTGGTGTAGAGGTCGCGGATGGCCCGCAGGCAGATGTCCAGCTCGCAGTGAATCACGCTGGGGGCGGTGGCGTTTACCCGCCGATGCTGAATGTTTTCCCACAGCTTGATCAAAAAATTCATGTCCAGGACGAAATCATCCCCGCTGCTCCCCTCGCTGGCGGTCCTTACGATAAACCCCATTCCCGGGGGCTTTATCCGCGCAAGCAGCTCCTTGAGCCGCTTGCGCTCCTCTTCGCTTTCTATCCGCCGCGAGATGCCGACGTGGTCCAGGGTGGGCATGAGCACCAGGTAGCGGCCGGGAAGGGAAATGTGGGTGGTCACCCGCGCGCCCTTGGTGCCGATCGGCTCCTTCGACACCTGCACCAGGACCTCCTGGCCTTCATGAAGCATGTCTTCAATCGGCGCGCTGTTGCCGCGCGACGGCGGCAGGGTATAATTGTCCCCCTGCTCCCCGGCGGCCGCCGCCTGCTCCCCGGCGGCCGCCGCCCCCTCGCCGGCGGCGGCGCCCATCATCAGCTCCAGCCCGTTATAGTCCTCGTAGACATCGTCGACATAAAGAAAGGCGGACCGGCTCAGTCCGATATCCACAAAGGCCGCCTGCATTCCGGGAAGCACCCGGATCACCTTTCCCTTGTAAATGTTGCCGGCCACCCCTTTGTCGGACCCCCGTTCTATGTAAAGTTCCGCAAGCAGCCCGTTCTCAATTAAGGCGATGCGCGTCTCCTTGGAGGTAACATTAATTAATAGTTCTGAGGCCATGGTACACTCGCACTATGATGGTGAAACACCGGTTGATGACAAGTGAGCCCGGTGAAAGCGGACGCCAATTTTTTTCACCCGGGCCTGATGCAGCTCATCCTCGGACAAGCCGAAAACCTCTTTCAAAATTTCAGGCGGCCTGATCGTTTTGCTGCCGCTCATCTTTACCGTCATTTCCAGGGCGGTTCCGTTCCGCAGGGCAATTGTCTCAACCCACGATTTCAGATCAACCTCAACCGTTCCTTTCTTGGTTCTCACCCCAATCGGTCGGGTCGCGTCTTTATGAAATCGTTCGAGGCTCGCTTGCAACCCTGCCGCCTGTTTTGCAAGCGAATCGGTGGAATCGCCGAGGCATATCCCAAAGCTAACCGCCGCAATGCTATCAGAAAGCGCTGAACATTTCAATGGAATTTCCTGTGCGGCGCGGACCCGAATCCATGGCGGCAGGGCAAGGTTCAAGGAGCTCATTATATGCGCCGGGGCGCCGCCGTCCCGAATCTCCATGTCCACGTATTCCCATTCGCTCTCGATGCCCACCGGCAGGGCGGGTCCGAAAATAATCCGCGGGAGGGGATGAAAGCCTTCGGAAAATCTGACGGCAATCCCCGCCCTTTTCACTGCCCGGGCAAAAAGGGTGACCAGCTCCAGGTGGCTTAGAAAGCGTCCCTCGGCAAGTTTTGCGAAACGCATGCGCAGCTTTCGGTAACCCCCCGCTCCTGCGGGGCACTGCCGGCAATCGGTCCGGGCATCCCCGCCGGGGCTAATCTCCTGATGCACGCTTTCTGAACCGTCGCTTTCACCCGCCGCGGATGCCGGTTGCAGGCCCGGCCCGGCGACACAAACGCCGCAGCCGTTGCACGGGGCGGTTCTGCAGTCCGGGGTGAAAGCGCCGTCCATCGATTTTTCATACTCGTCCCGGAGATAGCTTTTTTTAATGCCGCAGTCAATGTGGTCCCAGGGCAGGATTTCTTCAAAGGGCCGACGGCGCTCCACATAAAACCGGGCGTCAACCCCGCGCAACGCCCTTTCCCACCGCCCCCGGTCCAGATGGTCGCTCCAGCTGTCAAACCTGCAGCCCTCGCGGTATGCGTTTTCCACCACCCCGGCAAGCCGCCGGTCTCCCCGGGCAAATATGGCCTCGAGGTAACTCATAAAGATTTCCTGCCATTTGAAGTCCAGCCTCAGCCGCCTGATCTCCTGCTTTAAAAAATCCTGCTTCTGCTGCATCCGTTCCATGCTTATGTGCCCCTCCCACTGAAACGGGGTGTGGGGCTTGGGAACGAAGGTGGAAACGCTCACCGCAACCCCCCGCCGCTTCCCGCCCCGGTTGGCCAGCCCGCGAATCTTCGCGGCCAGGGAGACGATCCCCTCCAGGTCTTCCTGTCGTTCGCCGGGCAGTCCGATCATGAAATAGAGCTTGATGCCGTTCCATCCCGCGTCAAATACATTCCTCACCGTTTCGAGTATTTCGCCTTCGGTGTTTCCCTTGTTGATGATGCGCCGCAGCCGGTCCGTGCCCGCCTCCGGGGCGATGGTAAAGCCGGTTTTCCTCACCTTCTTGATCTGCTCGATCAGGCGGGGGGTCAGGGTCTCTGAGCGCAGCGACGGAAAGGAGATGGCCACCTTTTCACCGGCATACCGCTGCATCAGCCGGGTGAGCAGTTCGGCGATGCGGCTGTGGTCGCCCGTGCTGAGCGAGGCAAGGGAGAACTCATCAAACCCGCTGCCGGCAAGGCAGCAATCAACCGCCTCCTCGATTACATGGATGCTGCGCTCGCGCACCGGACGGTAAATCATACCCGCCTGGCAGAAGCGGCAGCCCCGGGTGCAGCCGCGGGCGATCTCCAGGCTGAGCCGGTCATGCACAATTTTCATATAGGGAACCAGCGGCGCCCGGACACCGGGTGCCGCATCCAGCGAGGCGACCCATCGTTTTTTAACCCGCCGATACCCCGGCTTGAGCGGCCTGATTTCCGCCAGCGTCCCGTCCTCCCGGTATGCCGCCTCAAAAAACCCCGGGACGTACACCCCTGCGATCTGGGAGAGGCATTCAAGCATCTCCTGCCTGGACCTTCCCGCCTGCTTCGCCCGGACCAGACAGGCGCACATTTCCGGAAGCGCCTCTTCACCGTCGCCGACCAGCACGGCATCAAAAAAAGCGGCCATGGGCTCGGGGTTAAATGCGCAGGGTCCGCCGGCAATGACCAGCGGATCACCATCCGTCCGCTGCGAAGCGCGCAGCGGAATACCCGCCAGGTCAAGCATGGCCAGCACATTGGTGTAGCTGAGCTCGTACTGCAGGGAAAACCCCACCAGGTCAAAGCCGGCCAGCGGACCGCGCGATTCCAGCGAGGTAAGCCGGATGCCCTTTGCCCGCATCACCTGTTCCATGTCCACCCCCGGCGCGTACACCCGTTCGGCGGCGATGCCCGGAAGCGCGTTGAGCAGATGATAGAGTATCTGCAGCCCCAGATGGGACATGCCCACCTCATACACATCGGGAAAGGCCAGGCAGACGGTGAGCTCCGCCTGGGACAGGTCTTTTTTTACCGCGTTGATTTCGCCTCCCAGGTAGCGGCTGGGGTGGCTGACCCGGGACAGGTAACGTTCCATCTGATGCTCGCTTGGTAAGGGTGGTGCGTAGCCGACGGTTCATCTATACCATATCCGGCGTGCCCGGGCAGTAACTATTTTTGTACTGCTCGTATCGTGCCTCATTGATTCCTTTTATTAATGGGTGGTACATGGGGAGGGGGCTTTTAGAGCCGCAACACATGCGTCTGAACCGGTTGAGCGGCAGTGTTTCTCTAAGTTGTCCGGACAGGCCCCATGGCAACAGCCTGAATCAAAGTCGTATGAAGCTGCCTGCCCTCGGTTTAAGTCGAAGGCACGGGGTCGTTACGCAAGCTGCCCAACAAATTGTTGGGGCTCTAAAAGCCCCCTCCCCATGAACCACTGAACCTCCCTTACCGCACGGAATGGGCAACGCAAAGGAAATCCTGCTGCGAAAAGAAGTGTTGGACGCACTACACGAACCTGGCAATCCCCCCTGCGGCCAGGCGGCCGCAACCGCAAATGCCGTGACTTCCGGCGCATCGTATGGTATGCATACGCTGTATTGGAAATGCCGCACATCCACCCGAACAAAGGAGCACAAGATGACTCAGCTCAGCAAGCCCGGCCCCACGGTGGCATCCTTATGTTTGACGGCTGTACTACTCGCCTTCTTCTGTGCCGGTTGCCCGCAGAACAACCTCCCCTTCAAGGCGCTTGAAACGGTTACCGCAGAAGACGGATCAACCTGGGAGCGGGTGGTGGACCCCGGCTTCGGCAACGACAACAACGTTTCGGTAGCGGCGCTGGGTGAATACCGGGGAAGCCTGTACGCCGCCACCCGTAACGATGTTGACGGGACGGAGGTGTGGCGCACCTCGGGGAACACCTGGCGGCAGGTGGAGATCGTCCCCGGGCACACCCACGGCATTTATGGCAACCCCATGATCAACAATCTCTGGAGCAAGATGGCCGTTTTCCGGGACAAGCTTTACGTGGGATTTTCTTCCGGTATGCAGGGTGCGGTGCTGCATTCATCCGGCTGCGAGATCTGGCGATATGACGGCACCGCCTGGGAGCCGGTGGTGTCCGACCTCGTCGACACCGATGAACAGGGCGCCATCACCGCCATCGCCGGCTGCGCGGACAATGACGGCGATATCACCGCAGCGATAACCGACAGCTCCAAGAACTGGCCGGCTGACCGGTGGAAAGGCGGCGTGCTGCAGATCACTTCGGGTGAGGGTGCTTACCGCCGCTTTGACATTGTCGTCAATACCGCGGATACGCTGACGGTGCAGCAGAATGAAATTTCCGGCGACTACGGAAGAGAATACACGGTATGCGCCGGCAAGCACTACAAGAATCC
>CAYWLT010000213.1:0-5346 GCA_964459295.1 uncultured Thermodesulfobacteriota bacterium | reverse complement strand
AGCACCACCCGTGCAATCTGAAGGCCCTGCCGCTCACCCCCCGAAAGGCCGCTACCCCCCTCTCCAACCTGCGTGGCCAGTCCCTTCGGCAAACGCTCAAGCGTTTTTTCAAGCCCCGCCGCCCGGGCCGCCGCCTGCACCTCATCTTCTGTCGCCTGGGGATACTTGTATTTTATATTGTCGGCAAGCGTGCCCCTGAACACCGCCCCGTCGGCGGCAACCAAACCAAGCGCCTTCCTCACCGCCGATGGATCAATATCCGACACCACCTGACCATCAATGCTTATCGTCCCCGACCGGGGTTCGTAGAGCCGCATGAGCAAATCGGCTATGGTCGGTTTACCCGCGCCCGAAGGGCCAACCAGCGCGGTTATCTTCCCCGGCTCCAGGGTCAGCGACACTCCCTTGAGGACATCATGGCGGGGGGTATAGGCAAAATGGACGTTTCTGAATTCAACTTTACCGGGCCCCTCCACCAATCCCGGCCCCTCTTTTTCTTCAACCCCGGCGCTGAGCAGGCGCAGCGCCCTGATCACCGACGCCGCGTTCTGTTGCAGGGTATTGGCCAGACTGGTGAGGTTATCAACAGGGCTGTAAATTTTATCGAGATAGCTGACAAACATGACCACGTCCCCCGGGGTCAACTGATGTTTCATCACCTTCCATCCCCCGAAGCACAGGATAAGCGCCTGCCCCAGATTAATCAGAAATGACTGCCAGAATAAATAGCGATTCTCTATGCTATTGCGTTCAAGGAAATTACCATAGGCCGATCGGGCCTGCGCTCCAAGCTGTTCCACTTCCCGTTCCTCAGCCCCGGAAAGCTTGACCGTCTTAATAGCGCTCAAACTATCCTGAATACGGGAAGATACCGCTTCCCACAGCTCATAATAGGCACTCATATTGGACTCAAGCCTTCTGGTCATACGAAGTGAAATGGCCGCATACAGGGGGAGGATAATGAACGCCGCCAGCGCGAGGATTGTATTCTGGGTTATCATGATCACAAAGATGCCCAGAAGATTGATAACCTCGGGCATAAACTCCTGGGTAACCGCGGTGATGATGGGAGACACCTGGTCCGACTGATCGATCCGCTTGGCCAAAGCGCCGCTGGAACGATTGCTAAAAAAGTTCAGGGGAAGCCGCAGTACATGCCTAAAGGTCTTGACGATGAAGCTTTCCTCGACCCCGTTTGAGGCCCGTGCACCCACCGTGTCCGCCGCCAGGGTTAAAAAACGGGAGCCCACGTTTATCAGGAAGAGAAACAGGGCCGCCCAGAGCAGCGTGGAAAAGGTTTGTGTCGCATTGCGCGGTGCAATATGACCGGGCGCATGCTTTTGGGTCGTGTCGGGGTGCGGCGCGGCAGGACCGCGGTCCAGCACTATGGCCCGGTGCACGAAAAGGCCGGCAACATCATTGATGGCCATTCTGTATACCAGCGGTTCCAGAAGGCCCGCCCCCGTGCCCAGGGTGGTTAATACCCAGACGATGATAAATGATTTCTTGTGGCGCACCGCAAGTTGCAGAATCGGCTTCCACAGATTAAAATCATACAGGCTTTTTCGCTTTTCATTTTCCGGAGATGAGCGCGACCTATCCTTTTTCATGCTTAACCCTTACCTGTCACTTGACGGTTGAGGACTTATGGTTGCCGGCCAGCGCGCGCAGTGCCTTTCGTGCTTCCGCATCCCGGGGGTTTAACCGCGCCGCCTGCTTGAATGCCTCTATGGCCTCCGGTGTTCTGCCGGTTGATCGCAGGATCTCTCCCAGCCGACTGAACCCTTCGGACTCATTGGGTTCCAGCTCGATATATATGCGAAATTCCTCTTCCGCCAACCCATGGCGGTTGGTCTCCGCCGGCAGCAGCCCAAGATTATCGTGACCGGAAGGGCTCCTGGAATCAAGCGCCAGGGCCTTCCGCTATTCCGCTTCAGCTTCAACCGGTAAATCCTGATCCCGCAGCAGGTTTCCCATGCGGATGTGCGGGTCGGCATCCTGAGGATTAATGGTCATTGCCTCCTTTATCGATTGTTCCGCCTCGTGCCAGCGACGCTGGCTCACAAGAAAAGCATTCATTTTCTTGTCATTCCCCGACTTGATCGGGGAATCCAGCTATTTGATTTTTCCGGATTCCGCTGGAATTTACCCCGTAATTGATGCGGGGCGGGAATGACAGAGGCAGTGCTTTGCGTGATTTTTTAGCGGAGCTCTTAATAAAAAATCAGGAAATGGCAATCAGTAAATGCGGTCCTCAGCAACATCCTTGCCGTATAACCCACATCACCAATCAGCCGGTTCCTGATCAACCCCCTCTATTTCGATATACAGTTCATCCAGCCACAGATTAGCGTCAACTCATCGTATTGTATATTCTTTTACACTACTTATTTCCCTTTGGCCATGGGGCTCCCGGTTACACCCGCCCACGATTAGGTCGGCTACAGATGCGCACCGGTTCCCGGAGGACCGGATTTTAAATACTCACTGGATAAATATCGGTTTATCCAGCCAGAATGCGTCTGCTATCCCCTGACGGTACGCCGCCAGCGATCCCTCGGATGAATTCATCCGGAGATTGCTGTAGCTCAGATCGCCGTTCTGCCAGCGCTCATGCCAGAATACCGCCGCCTTGAGACGGGGGAACTCGGTACGCATGCGCATAAGCGCTTCCGCGATCCACTCCGCCTTGCTTCCCGAGGCGGGAAACTCCCCGATCCCCCACTCAGCGAGGATAAAGGGTTTATCCGGATCAAGGCTGCATATCTCTTTGTAGTAATCAGGCAGAACAATCTGAAAGGACACCCAGGAAGTGTGGGGATACTGCTGGCCGTACGCGCTAAGCCCCAGCCAGTCAACATACCGGCTTCCCGGATAATAGTTGGCCATGCGGTTCCAGGGCTCATTGGGTTCCGAGGTATTGTTCGCGTGAAACACCCACTGGATGTTGGCGGCGCCGGCGGCCCGGACCCGATCCACCACATGCCGGTATGCGTTCTTGAACAACTCCGGTCCCTGGTATTGCGGGGTAGTTGTCCCGGGGATGACCGCACCTCCTCCATAAAAGAAACCGGACCAGGGAAACCAGGTCCCGTTCATTTCCAGCCCCCAGGAAACAAGCATCGGTGTCCCGAACTTTTTGGCCTCGCCCGCCCACATGTCGATATACGTGTCCCATGTGCCTGCAACTATCGCGTTCAGATTAAAGCGGTCCGGCTGGTTGTCCTCGGTAAACGGGCGGTCCCAGGGATTCCAATACACCAGGGGGACGGCCCCGTAGGCGGCTATGATTCTGAGGGCATCGCCGGGAAACGATTGCTTGCCCCAGTAGCTGGAAAGGGCGATCACCGCCTGGTGTTTGCCCGCCAGATGCTCAAAATTTTCCAATGCATCGAGGGTGACATTGTCCTCGGTTTCACCGAAATCAATATAGGCCCCGGTATAGGCCCGGCCGGCAGGCGGCACCGCCAGCCGCGGAGGCTTTGTGACTTGCGTGGATGTATGCGCAGGATTCGGCGCAGATGCGTCCCTGGTGCAGGCACCAACCGTAAGCACGGCAACCATCACAGCCAGACATATCAATTTCATGCTATCATCCTTACCGCCTTATCAGCCGGCAGTTTCGTCCTGCACTTATGCGCCTGCCCGATGCCCGCTCGAAATACGGCTGATGGCGGGCATCAGTCCTTTGCGGTTCTGATGCCCCCAGGCAACCCAGGCTCCCCGCAGCGCCCGGAAAAACGCCTTCCACACCGACCAGGCAAGCAGCGGCCGGTACAAGAGCCTCATGGGCAGGATAAGCCATGCCCGCCGGAGCTGTTCGCCTTCCATGATGCAGGCGGCGAGCGCAGTGGCCATGTCCACTGCCATGAACGCCAGGGCGTAATCCAGTATGGCAGACCCGGCACCGTTAAGCAACGAAAAAATCAACAGGGCGTCAACCGCGGGAATGAGGGCCACCAGGAAAAAATGAAAAAACCATACACTGGGAAGGCTGAAAAAGGCCAGCCCCTTATATCGCGGGTTTAAGAGCAGATCATTGTGCTTAATCAGGCACTGAAGCGTGCCGAAGGCCCAGCGGGTTCGCTGACGCACCAGCCCGGCAACGGTGTCGGGCGCTTCGGTGAAGGCAATCGCGGTGGGGGAGTAAGTCACGCTGTACCCCAGGTGGTGGATCATCAGCGTCAAATCGGTATCTTCGGCCATGGTATCCTCGGACATCCCGCCGGCCGCCGCTATCACGTTCTTCCGGAAGGCTGATACCGCCCCGGGGACAACCGTAACACAGTTCCACCGGTCGTAGGCGCGGCGGTCGAGATTAAATCCGCAGGTGTATTCGAGCGATTGAAAAAGAGTGATCCAGGAGGTCTGGTTGCCCACCCGGGCATGGCCTGAGACAGCGCCCACCTTTTTATCCCTGAACGGGAAAAGGAGCCGGCCTATGGTATCCTGTCTGAACTGGGTATCGGCATCGAGCATGACGATCAGCTCATGAACAGCGGCCCGCAGGGCCGCGTTCAGCGCCGCCGCCTTGCCCTGCTGTGGCTGCCGGATCAGCGTAATCCGCGTGTCATGGTGCGCCGCCCGCGCCACCCGGCCGGCGGTATCATCATCCGATCCGTCGTCGACCACCACCACCTCAACCCTGCCGCGGTAGTTGGTGGCGAGAACGCTGGCCAGCGTGGCTTCAATCACTGCCGCTTCGTTATGTGCCGCGATAAGCACCGACACCGGCTCAACCATATCCGGTGCAACATCGCTCTTCCCGCGCTGCCGGATCCGGTGGCTTATTGCGAGCAGAAGCAATACCGCGGTTCTCACAAGCAAAAGCGCAGTGGTGGCGATCATGAAGGCCCAGCCGAACCGCTCAAGCAGGTGCAGCAGATGAAAGCCGAGACCGGCAATGATCAGATCCTCCCCGGTGTCGTTGGCCGGTATGGATGGCATGAACGCGTCCCTCGGAGCGCCCACCAGCCGGTGAAGCGGAACAATCTCATCGCCCCGCCTGCGCAGATAATCGATGATCAAAGGCAGGGCCGCCACCGTGGCTGACCGGTCGCCGCCCGCATCGTGCAGCAGCACCACGTTGCCTTCGCCCCGCCTTTCCCTGATCCGCTCGAGAAGCACTGACGGGCCGGACTCATCCCAGTCCTCGCTGTCGATGCTTTCGCTGACCGTGATATAGCCGAGCTGGTTGGCAATCAGCAGCGGCCTGAGCTCGGCGGAGGTATGGGGATAACGATCGGCATTATAGGGCGGGCGAAAGAGAATGGTCGATTGTCCGGTAAGGTACTCGATAACCCGTTCGGTTGCATTCAATTCCAGCCTGACAATGGCCGGCGGCAT
>CAYWLT010000212.1:0-5350 GCA_964459295.1 uncultured Thermodesulfobacteriota bacterium | reverse complement strand
CTCCGTGAAGAATCTCATATAATCAATGGGTTAAAAATGGAGATTCTTCGGCTGAAGCATCAGAATGACATTGTGACACAGTCTCCGGGAGAGGAGGATACATAGTAGTCCCCTCTACCCTCCCGGGGGAGAGGGTTGGGGTGAGAGGCATAACTCTATTCTCGTATTAAATATCGAACACGATGCGTGCGGTCCATCCAGCCGGTCCCTGCCCGATTGCAAGCTGGTGGTAGGTAACCGCCTTTATCTCCCGCTGCAGCTCATGTCGCCGGCCATCAAACGGCTCCCCCCTGACGGTGGCGCTGAGAAGGCCGTCATCCAACCGGTGAATGATGAAGCGGGAAAGAAGATATCCCTTCACCTGGTGCTGGTACAGGAGCTCACGCAGCCAGTTAATCATCAGTTCGTCGTAACCGCTCCCCTCCACGCCAACCGGCAGGGCTGTACTCGCCTCAATAGCCGCGCTGCCGCATATCAGGTGAAAGAGGGTTGTGCCGGCATTGGCGAAAAGCTGACGAGCGTCGGCGCCGTAGATTTCCACACCGAGATCCGCCGTATGATCAAAGGTGGTATAAGGGAGCGTCACCGGGCACCTGATAATCAGATGGTTACGGGCTGAGCAGCCCACAACCTCATTATCAATCAATTCATGACGCCTGTCAATGTCTACGATGGGATAAAAAAGGCAGTCTGTCATCCTTCTTCTTCTATGTTGAAAAGCAAGTCTGTGACTTGATCGCAGGATCCCAATAAAACATGGAAACTGGATTCTGCGGTCGAGCCGCGAAATGACTGCTCAGTGCCACGATGATGCGGTCACGACGGAGCGTGGCCCTCCAGCGCATACCATGATCGCATTGATGATTCGGAGGGACGCACTCCGTTCGTCCGATTGTGATCAAGAAGCCGCTTCAGCGAATGCCTCCACCATCGACAACCTACTCTGCAATCTTTTTACCGCTTGCTTTTGCGGAGCATTGTGTTACAAATGCCTAACCCTTACTTTACTTCTTCTGACACGCCATGCAGCCGGGCACCATCGTCAGCTTCTTCGACAGGGACAGGATCACCAGCGCCATTTGCCTGGAGTGCAAAGAAACCAGGCTGCATCTGCTCACTGAACAGAACCGGGAAATCAACCTGGGTACGAGCAGGGTAATCCACAGCGTGCCCACCGGCGCGAGGGCCGACAGCTCGCGGGAAAACCTGCTCAAGACATTGAAGGCCCTCCTTCAGGAAGCGGATGCGCTGAAGGCGGACATCAATACCGAAGAGCTGTGGAACCTGGTCCAGGGTGAGGCAGAGCGCCTGGAAATACCCTATCTCGCTGAACTGGTCTTCGGGAGGTCCCCCACCCCCGCGCAAACCGCCGCAACCCTCCGTGCCCTCTACAACGATAAAATACACTTCAAATTTAACCAGGGATCTTTCATCATTCACTCCGCCGGGCAGGTGGAGCAGATTGAGATGAAACTCCGCCGGGAGGCCGAGCGCGAAAGGGACCTGGAGGAAGGAAGCGACTGGCTCAAAAAGAAATGGGCGGGGACGCCGGTGGACGATCCTGCCGGGAAAAGCCACTATGTCGCCCTGCTGCGCGGCATTGCCGTCTTTGGCGATGAATACCCCGAGGCGCAAAAGGCGTCCGAGCTGCTGAAACGGGCACAGCTCAACCAGCCGGACATGCCGCTGAAGCTGCTGATTAAAATGGGGGAGATGGGGGAAAACGAGAATATCCTGCTTGAGCGCCACGCAATTCCTTCCGGATGGACACCGGAGGCCTTGAAGCAAAGTGCGCATATACGCGAGTCATTCAACGGGGCGATGCCTCCCGCGCATCCGCTGCGACGGGACCTGCAGAACCTCTCCGTTTTCAGCATCGACAGCGAAACCACCCGGGACGTGGATGACGCAGTAAGCCTGGAGCTGTCAGACGAGGGAAGCCGGGTCGGCATTCACATAGCCGATGTCGCTGAGTTCATCCTCCCGGAAACGCCGCTTGACAAAGAAGCGTCTGAACGATCCTCATCCCTGTACCTGCCCGAAGGTAAAATCCCCATGCTGCCACCGCCCCTTTCCGAGGACACCATAAGCCTGTCCGAGGGGAAAAGCCGGCTGGCGGTCAGCATTATCATCCAGTTTGACCGCTCCCTGAACCTCACCGGTTTCACTATTTTCCCCAGCGTGATCAACGTCAGGCGGCGCTATACCTATGATGAAGCAAACGGCCTGATTGTCGACAGCAGGGATTTTTCATATCTCCATGCGCTGGCCTTGCACCTGAGAGAAACAAGGGTCAGCACCGGCGCGCTGCTGCTCCCCATACCCGAGCTGAACATTACTGTGGGTGAAGACGGTTCCATTCGGATCAGCAAAAGGGAGCGTGAACTGCCAAGCGAAATACTCATATCCGAGCTGATGATCCTTACCAACTGGCTATGCGCGAAATTTCTCCGGCAGCAGGCGGTGCCCCTTGTCTACCGCAATCAGCCGGAACCGCGGGAAACCATTGCGGGGGCGGGAAAAGACAACCTTGCACTCAACCTGCGTCAGCGGCGCCTGCTCAACCGGGTAACCCTTTCCACTGTAGCGGGAAGCCACAGCAGCCTTGGCTTGCAGCCCTACAGCACCTTTACATCGCCCCTACGGAAATATGCCGACCTGGTGGCGCATCGCCAGCTTAAGGCCGCTCTGTTCGGCGATCGAGCGCCGCACTCGGAAGAGCATCTCAAACGGATCATCGCCGACCTGGAGATCAACCAGGCAAAAATAAATCTGGTGCAGGAACAACGCCATCGCTACTGGCTGACAAAATATCTCGAAGGGAAAATTGGCGACACGCTGAACGCCATGGCGATCAACCAGTCGTTCAACCGCTTGGACCTCTTTCTTACCGACTATCTGACAGAAACAAGCATTCCCTGCTCGCCCGCTTCCGCCCCGTCGCCGGGAACTCCTTTGGCAGTGCGTCTGGATAAGGTTGACGTTTTCTCCGGCGCCATCCGGGTATCGCCCCTCTAGCAGATTGTTGAAAAAGTATTTTTTTCAGGCAGGTCAAAGGCTCAAAGGAGCCCCTCCCCCTTTGAGCCACGAAGCAGATGGGTGTTTTTCAACAGCCGGTCAGCGAGGGGAATGAGAAAAAGTGTTTGACAGGAAAAGGGCGGATACACTAAACTGCAAAAAATTTCAGCAAAGTTTTATAAAAAAATACCGATGGTTAACCCTCAGCGGCTTTTTTGAGGAGGTTGCGTGGCGCTTTGTCTTGTCACCGGCGGCGCCGGCTTTATCGGGTCACATCTGGCGGAAGCGCTTTTAAGACAAGGAGATACCGTCCGGGTGCTCGACAACTTTTCCACCGGGAAAGAGGAAAACATCGACGCGGTCGCGGCGGCAGGTTTTCCCCGGGACCGCTTCGAGCTGATGCGGGGAGACATCCGGGACCTTGAAACCTGCGAAAAGGCGTGCGCGGGAGTCAAGTGGGTCTTGCACCAGGCGGCGCTGGGATCGGTACCCCGATCGGTTGATGACCCGATCACCACCAACGCGGTCAACATTCAAGGCACCCTCAACCTGCTCATAGCCGCGCGGGATGCCCGGGTAACGCGGGTCGTCTACGCGTCTTCATCCTCGGTCTATGGAGATAGTCCGGCGGCACCGGGTGAAGAAGCGCCGCCCAAGGTGGAAACCCAGGCACCCAACCCGCAGTCCCCCTACGCCGTCTCAAAACTGACCGGCGAGCACTACTGCAGGGTATTCTATAAAATTTACGGCCTGCAGACGGTTTTGCTTCGCTACTTTAATGTCTTCGGCCAGCGCCAGGACGCCAATGCGGCCTACGCGGCGGTTATCCCCCGCTTCATAACCGCCCTCCAGCAGGATCGGCCCGCCACAATTTATGGAGACGGCCTGCAGTCAAGGGATTTCACCCACGTGGATAACGTGGTGGGGGCCAACATCAGCGCCTTAAGCGCCCCCGAAGGAGCGCTCGGCGAAGCGTTCAACATTGCCTGCGGCGATAGAATTACCCTCCATGATCTCTACTCGCGTCTGGCGGCGCTGACCGGAAAGACCACCGCACCGATGTATGCGCCGCCCCGGCCCGGTGACGTACGGCACAGCCGGGCGGATATCACCAGGGCAGCGCAGGCCCTGGGCTATCAACCGCGCACCACCCTCGCCGACGGCCTGCGGAAAACAACCGAGTGGTTCGCAATGCAGCGGCACAGTACCGCTCCGGGCGGCTTCGGACAAAGGACATGAAAGCAAAGGCAAACATCATCGCGGGAACCCTGATCGGGGCGATCTTCATCTGGCTTTCCTTCCGGGGCACCGATTTCAGCACGCTCGGTTCCTCCTTCCGTTCCGCCGATTACCGTTACCTTATCCCGGCGGTGTTCCTGTCGGTTATGGTGCAGCTGGTGCGGTCCTACCGCTGGGGGGTCATTCTGGAGCCGCTAAAAAAAATTGACCAGTGGTCCCTCTTATCCGCCACGTCGGTGGGGTTTATGGCCATCAGCCTCTTGCCGGTGCGCATGGGAGAGTTTGTCAGGCCATATCTCATCGCCCGAAAGAGCGACATCAGGCTGGGCGCGTCCCTTGCAACCATCGTAGTGGAGAGGGTCTTTGACATGCTCACCCTGATGATCATGCTGCTCTTAGTCATGCTGAGCAGCAGATCAAAGCTGATCGAACTGCCCCGGTGGATATCCGAAGCGTCGTACATCATTCTGCTCATTACCGTTCCCATGCTCCTGCTGCTCATTTTTGCGGCCATCAAGAGAGATATCTCAGTAAAATGTTTTGATCGCTTGTTCAAGCTGCTTCCCCATGCCCTCGCCGGCCGGCTCACCCGGCTGCTTCACTCCTTCCTGGACGGCTTGCAGATTCTTCCCGACTGGAGAAAAACCGCCTACCTTGCCATGCTTTCGCTGGTTACCTGGTTTCTCATCGGCCTGATAAACTACGCGCTTTTTAAAGCATTCAGTTCAATGGCGCATCTTCCTCTAGCTGCGGCTTTTACCGTGCTGCTGATCACCGCAATCGGCATTACCCTCCCCACCGCGCCGGGGTTTGTCGGAAACTATCACTATTTCTGCAAGCTCGGGCTGGCTCTGTTTAGCATAGCCAAGGCCGATGCCCTGACCTACGCCATTTTGATTCATGGCCTCCAGTTCCTGGTGATTATAGTCCTGGGTTTAATTTTCATCCCCTTCATCAGGGTGCCGCTGCCGGCGCTCTTTAAAAGCGGCAGCGACTCCGCGCCCTGAGAAGCAAGGGACGAGCAGACTGCGCGAACCCCATAGGCATGGTGAATCCATGATTTCGGTTGTCATTCCCGTTTACAATGAAGTAA